>JAYTQW010000523.1:0-1838 GCA_043746535.1 Rhodospirillales bacterium | reverse complement strand
CGCCAGGTGCAGCAGCAGCGCCGCGTATTCGGAGGCGTCCTGGGCACGCAGGGCGGCGGCCAGCGCCAGGTACACCTCGGCGATGCCGTCGGTGGCGCTACGGACCTGCCGGTCGGCGGCGTGGCGTCGCAGGCTGGGCAGGGCCAGTTGCAGGTCGGGACTGGCCGCCGCCAGCGCCGCCAGCGTGTGCGCGGCCGCCGCGTCGCCGGCCGGACCCGGGTTCTGCCGCGCCTGCCAGCTCGCCAGCGCGCGGGCGAGCGCCAGGTTCAGTGGGCCATACTCGACCTGCGCCACATGGTAGAGGCGCGCCGCATCGCCCACCCGCTCCGACAGGTCGGCGATCATGGCCGCGTGCAGGGCATAGACGCCGCGAAACCGTTGCCCTGCGACATACGGCCGCAGCGTGGCGAGCGCCACATCGGCATGGCCGCCGCCATATTGTGCCCACGCCACCAGCAGCGGCTGCAACGCCTGCGTCACGCCCTGCTGCGGCAATGCCGCGAAGCGCGCCTCGGCCCGGTCCCAGTGGCCGCGCTGCGCCTCCAGCCCCGCCAGCAGCAGTTGGGCGGCGGCATTGTCCGGCTGGCCGCGCGCCAGCGTCTCCGCCTCTGGCCGGTTGGTCAGCAGGCAGGAGAGGAAAGCCTGTTCCCGCAGTTCCCGGCTGGTGGGATCCTGCGCCAGGGCGCGCAGGAACAGATCGGTGGCGGTCTGCAAGTCGCCGGACTGGCCGGCCATCCGCGCCGCCAGGAACAGCCCGCTGGGAACCTCGCCTGCGGCCTGGCCGGGCGAGGCCGCCTTGGCCGCACGGTCGGTCAGGGCACCCTGGCCTTTGCCACCGTCGCCGACCCCGGCCGCCCCACAGGCGGTCAGCAGCGACAGCGTCAGCAAAATGGAGCGGCGAGCTACAAGACCATAAAGCATCAGAGATGACCTGTTCAATTCGGCTTGGCAAAAACGGGACGGGTGGCGGCCTACATGCCGCCCGGATAGACCGGGCCGCCGCCACCCTCGGGCGGCACCCAGTCGATGTTCTGGGTGGGGTCCTTGATGTCGCAGGTCTTGCAGTGGACGCAGTTCTGCGCGTTGATCTGCAATGCCGGCGTCTCGGTCTCGGCGCCGACGATCTCATAGACCCCGGCTGGGCAATACCGCGTCTCCGGGCTTCGGTACCGCGCCCAGTTCACGTCGATGGCGACGGCCGGATCGCGCAGCCGCAGGTGCGCCGGCTGGTTTTCCTCGTGGTTGGTGTTGCTGATGAACACGCTGGACAGGCGATCGAAGGTCAGCGTGCCATCCGGCTTCGGATAGTCGATGCGCGGCGCGGTGGCGGCATCCTGCAACGCCTCATGGTCGGCATGCGGCAGGTGCAGCGTCCACGGCGCCCGCCCGCGAAACAGGTAGGTGTCGACGGCGCCATTCAGCATGCCGCCGAGCAGGCCCCATTTGGCGAAGGCCGGACGGATGTTGCGCACGCCACGCAGCTCGTCGCCCAGCCAGCTCGCCCGCAACGCATCCTCGTAGCCGGACGCATCGCCGGCGCCGCCGTCGGCGCGTCCGCGCACTACCGCCTCGGCCGCCAGCATGCCGGATTTCATCGCGGTATGGGTGCCCTTGATCTTCGGCACGTTCAGGAAGCCGGCGGTGTCGCCGACCAGGCAGCCGCCAGGGAACACCAGCTTCGGCATCGACTGCCAGCCACCCTCGCTCAACGCCCGCGCGCCGTAGCTGATACGCCTGCCGCCGGCGAAATGGCCGCGAATGGCGGGATGGGTCTTGAACCGCTGCATCTCCTCGAATGGCGACAGCCACGGATTGCTGTAGTCCAGGCCAACCACGAA
>JAYTQW010000522.1:0-7627 GCA_043746535.1 Rhodospirillales bacterium | reverse complement strand
GGCGGCGGCGATCCACGATCCGGTGTGCGACGACACCGCCTTTGCCCGCCATGGCGCCGGCGCCTGGGCCGAGAGCGCGGATGGGCAACGGACCGAGTTGCGCGTGGCCGCCGCCGTGCCGGTGGCCGAGATGGCCGGCGCAGCGTCGTGGCGCACGCTGCCGGAGCCGCTGCGTGGCCGTGTCGTGGCACGGCTGGGCCATCTGGCGGGAAGCTGGGATTACCGCTGCGCCGCGCACCAGTATTGGATGACCGCCGCCGGGCACGCGCACTACCTGATGTTCAACCGCCTGATGCCGTGGGACCACGCGCCTGGCTGGTTGCTGCACCAGGAGGCTGGCGGCGCTTCCACCCGGTTCGACGGCTCGCCATACGATTCCACCGAGACCACTGGCGGGCTGATCTGCGCCCCCGACCCGGACAGTGTCGCCGCGTTGCGGGCCTTGCTGCTCGGCGCCGGTCACGGTTTCACCGACGGCGAGATGATGCGGAACTGATCGCGGCCTCTTGCTCGCTGAAATTCGTGGATCATGTATCCTGGGAGTGCATCGCCGCGAAGCATTGGGGAACGGTGGGAAAAGGATAAAGGTCATGCTGATTCGTGTTCGACGCGGCTGGGAGTTGTCCGAAGCGTCCGCCACGCCAGAGGCGGCATTCCTTGGTCGCCGGCAATTCGGCCAGGGGTTGATCGCCGGCGGTATCGCCGCTGGGCTGGCGACATTGGCTCCCGGTGATGCCCAAGCGTTCTCGTTGTTCGGCAATTCGACACCGGCCGCGCCTGCGGTGGCGCTCAAGCCGCTGCCGGCTGCCCTAAACGCGCGCTATGTCGCTGGCCGGCCGCTCACCGCCGAGGAAGAGGCGACGCATTACAACAACTTCTATGAGTTCAGCCTACAGAAGCGGCTGGCCGATCAGGCGGCGGCGCTGAAGGTGGAACCGTGGACAGTCGAAATTGCCGGCATGGTGGCGACGCCGCGCAAGATCGGCTTCGACGAGCTGCTACGGCAGGTCAGCCTCGAACAGCGCGTCTATCGTCATCGCTGCGTCGAGGCGTGGGCGATGACGGTGCCGTGGACCGGCTTCCCGCTGGCCAGCCTGGTCAAGCTGGCGCAACCGCTGGGCAGCGCCAAATACATCCGCTTCACCACCTTGTCCGATGACAAGACCATGCCCGGCATCGGCGAATCGCCGTTCTACCCCTGGCCCTATACCGAAGGCGTCACGATGCAGGAGGCCATGAACGAGATGGCCTTCATCACGGTGGGCATCTATGGCAAGACGTTGCCGCCGCAGAACGGCGCCCCCCTGCGTCTCACGCTGCCGTGGAAATACGGTTTCAAGGGCGCCAAATCGCTGGTCAAGATCGAGTTCATAGACAAGCAGCCGGACACGTTCTGGCAATCGCTGCAATCGACCGAATACGGTTTTTGGGCCAACGTAAATCCTGCCGTGCCGCATCCGCGTTGGAGCCAGGCGCAGGAGCGGCTGATCGGCAGCGGCGAGACGGTGCCGACGCAGATCTGGAACGGCTATGGGGAGTTCGTCGCCGACATGTACAACGACAAGAAGAACGAACGGCTATTCGTTTGATCCTCACGCGCACCCTGAGCGTGCTTGCGGCGGCATTGCTGGTGCTGGCTTTCACGCTGGCCTCGATATTGCCTCCGTTCACCTCATTGGGTGAGGTGATTGCCAACTACGACCATGCGCTGCTGCTCTGGTTGCGCGCCACCTTTGAGGCCAGGTTCCCCGGTTGGCTGTGGACACAGATCGTGGTGCCGTTGCTGCTGCGCCCGGTATGGCTGCTGCCGCTGTCGTTCGGGCTGGTGTTCGTCGGCCTGTCGGTGACGATGGCGTCCCGCAACAAGAAAGGCAAAGGCCTCGCCCGCTCGCGCCGGCGGAGCTGACGCCGGTCTAGCCGGTGGCCTGAACCGTGACTTTGCGCGATGCGCGTTCACGCCGCGCCACGATTGCCTTCGCCAGCGCGATCCCCGGCATTTCCACGACACGGAATGTCAGCCAGCATACCGGCACGATCGCCGCCAAGGTCATGGCGATTGCCAGCGGCAATTTGAAACCGTTCGGCAAGGCCATGGCATAGAGACGCTGAATAGCCGGATTGATCGTGACGATGATCGGCCCGTGCAGCAGGTAGACCGAGTAGCTGATGTTTCCAAAGAACCGCGTGGCCGATGCCAGCAGATGGGGCAAGCCGCGCAACGCACAGCCGAGCAGCAGCATGCCACAGGCCAGTTGCACCCAATGACGCGGGAACAGCCCGGCAAAGTCGAGGTGCCCGGTGATGAACAGCACTTCGAGCATGACCGCCAACGCCACGAACACCATCCCCAAATCACGAGCGGCACGGTGTTCCCGGAGCGCCTGGTAGACATCGAATGCCAGCATGCCTGACGCGAAGGCGGGCAGGTAGAGCGCGATGGTCAACAGGCTGTAGCGTGCCGCCACATCCGGCGGCAGCGGGAGCAGGGCCAGGATGCCGAGGTACACCGGGTAGGCCGCAAGGCTGAGCAGCAACGCCGCAACCTTGCGCAGCGGCGTGTTGAAATACCGGAACAGGAGCGGGAAAGCCACGTAGAACAGCATCTCGACGCCGATGGTCCAGCCCGCGAAGATCAGGCTGTCGGCGTTCGACGGCGAGAGATTGAACAGGAACAACACGTTCAGCGCGAGCTGCCCAGGCGTCGGCAATGGGCCGCCCAGGTAAAGCGTCCGCGCCTTCCAAAACACTATCGCCACGTAGAACATCGGCGCGATGCGCAGCAGCCGTTTGAGGTAGAAGTTGAACAACGGCGACCTGGTGCGCTGGTGCGACGGCATCGTCAGGCATAGCGAAAAGTCGCTTACCACGAAGAACAGCGACACCCCGGTGTCACCGATCAGGAACAGTGACTTCGTCCATGGCGGCACGGGCAGGTTCGGGGTCGTGATCAGCGGCAGGTGATAGAGGACGACACCCAGGGCCGCGCAGCCGCGCAGGCCATCCAGGAAGCTGAGGCGACGCGGCTTGGCGGTGCGGGTATCTGCCGGGATCGCAATCGTGGTCACGTTGCTCCTGCGCGTGTCCGGACCTGGGCCGTTGCCTTGAATGGCGACCACATCGCGACCGGATACCAGAGTCGGCCAACCATGCCCAGCCCGGTTATAATTCCAGCAGACCGCGCGCGATGGCGACGACCCGGATGGCCTCGCTCCACAGCGCGTAACGCTCGAACGCGTCGAAACCGGCCCAGGCGACCGCGCTGACATCGCTGCCGGGCGAGGCCTCGCCCGTCTCGTAGCGGGCGCAGAAGTCCAGGATGGTGTAGTGGTAGCGAATGCGCCCGTCCGGGTCGGCATGGATGCTGTCCACATGCGCGACCAGATGCAGCGCACCGACCGCAAGGCCGGTCTCCTCAAGCAATTCGCGCCGCGCCGCCCGTTCCACCGTCTCGCCAAGCTCCTGGCCGCCGCCGGGAAGGCTCCACGCGCCCTGGTTCGGCGGCTGGCCGCGTCGTGCCAGCAACACCGCGCCGGGACGGAGCACGGCCACGCCGATGCCGACGATGGGCCGGGCAGGGTATTCGCGGCTCATCTCGCACTCCTCGCCAACGGCGCGGGCGACCCATCCCGCGAGGCCCGCGATATCATAGGCAGTAACGTCAGGCACCGATGGGCAGGCTTGACCCGTTTGAAACAAATGCGGGCCGCCCGGTGAGGCGGCCCGCATGTGGCGAGGCTGCTGCCGCTTACGCCGCGAGCGCCGACACCTCTTTCAGGCCACCCTCGATCGAGGCGGCACGGGCTTCCGGACCCATCGCGACACCCTCGGCACGGACGAAGGTGATATCGCTGACGCCGACGAAGCCGAACGCGGCGCTCAGAAGCGTCTCCTGATGGTCGTACGGCGCATACGGCTTACCGGGCGAGTAGGCGCCGCCACGCGACGAGGCAATGATGAAACGCTTGCCCTTGACCAGGCCCTCTACCCCGGTTTCAGTGTATTTGAAGGTCTTGCCGGCGATCAGCAGGCGGTCGATCCAGGTCTTGAGCTGGCTCGGGACCGTGAAGTTGTACATCGGCGCGCCGATCACCACGATGTCGGCGGCCATCAGCTCCGCCAGCACCTGCTCGCCTTGCGCCAGGTCGTGCTGCATCTCCGGCGTGTGCTGCTGCTGGCCACCGCCGGCCTGCGCGCCGAGGTATGCGCCCGTGAGGTGCGCGACCGGGTCGGCGGCCAGGTCGCGATGAGTGACCTCGATGCCCGGCTCGCTCGCCTGCAGCTTCGCCACGATGGCGGCGGTGAGCTTCCGGCTGACCGAGCCGTCGCCCAGGATGCTGGAATCGACGTGAAGAAGTTTTGTCACGAGAGTCTCCGCTGGTATATAAAACTCACCGAGGTTGTATGAGTAACCGCCAAAGCGCCGCAAGGAGGCACATTCTTGGAACTCGGGCACATCGATGTCACCGTCGACGTCCAGCAGACCGGCCCGACATTCGATGCCGACAGCCCGCCATGCCGGGCGGTCAGCGCCATCCTGTCGCGCATCGGCGACAAATGGAGCGTGCTGGTGGTCATGCTGCTCGGCGACGGCCCGCGCCGGTTCAACGAGCTGAAACGCATGGTCAACGGCGTGTCGCAACGCATGCTGACGCTGACGCTGCGCGGGCTGGAGCGCGACGGCTTGGTCACGCGCACCGCCTATCCGACCATTCCGCCACGGGTCGAATACGCGCTGACCGGACTCGGGCGGTCGTTGCGCGAGCCGGTCACGGCGCTGGGCGACTGGGCCATCGCCAACCAGGGCGGCATCGCGCAGGCGCAACGGCGGTTCGATGGGCGGCCAGGGCTGGCCGCCGCGGAGTAGTTCGTAGGGGGAGACGATCATGCGTGCGTTCCTGACCATGGCTGCCGTCGGCGGACTGCTGACGCTGGCGGCGACTCCGGCGCTGGCGGACCGGATCGATGGCAACTGGTGTTCCGGCAAGGGCACCCGCATCGCCATCAACGGCGCGCGGATCACCACGCCCGCCGGTAACCTGCTGACGGGCAACTACACCCGCCATGCCTTCTCCTACGTGGCGCCGCAGGGCGACATGGGCGACGGGCAGACGGTGCTGATGCGGCTGTTGAGCGACGAGTACGTGCAGATCCAGGCCGGCGCCACCGCCAAGGCCGAGACCTGGCAACGCTGCAATCCAGAGGTCAGCTAACCCGATAGCAGCGTTCGCGCCGCCTCGGTCAGCCCGAACAGCCGCAGCAGCATCCGCGCCGCCCGGCCGCGCTCGCTGGTCAGGCGCGGATCGCGGGCCAGCAGCACCTCGGCGTCGCCATGCGCCATGTGCAGCAGGTCGTCGTGGTCCGGGTTCGCCAGGTCGGCCAGCCTGAACCCGCGCGCCCCGGACTGCCGTGTGCCGAGCAGATCGCCGCCGCCCCGGATGCGGAAATCCTCCTCGGCGATGCGGAAGCCGTCATCGGTGTCGCGCAGCAGCGCCAGCCGGCGGCGGGCCACGTCGCTCAGCCTGGTGTCGTGCAGCAACAGGCAGAAGCTGGCCGCGGTGCCGCGCCCGACCCGCCCGCGCAACTGGTGCAACTGCGCCAGCCCGAACCGCTCGGCATGTTCGATCACGATGACCGAGGCTTCCGGCACGTCGACGCCGACCTCGATCACCGTGGTCGCGACCAGGATGCTGGTGCGTCCGGCCGAGAAATCGGCCAGCGCCTGCTCGCGCACGGCACTGTCCTGACGGCCATGCGCCAGCCCGACCGCCGTCCCGAACCGATGCCGCAGGGTGGCGAACCGTTCCTCGGCGGCGGCGATATCGGCAGTCTCGCTCTCGCTCACCATCGGGCACACCCAGTAGGCGCGCGCTCCTCGCGCCAGCGTGCGGGCGAGGCCGTCGCACACCTCGCCCAGCGAGTCGACCGGATGGATGGTGGTGCGGATCACCGGGCGGCCGGCCGGTTTGTGGGCGAGGCGGCTGACCTGCATCTCGCCGAACCGGGTCAGCAGGGCGGTGCGCGGGATTGGCGTCGCGGTCATCACCAGCACGTCGCTGGTCTCTCCCTTCTGGCCCAGCAGCAGCCGCTGGTCGACGCCGAAGCGGTGCTGCTCGTCGATCACCGCCAGCCCGAGGTCGCGGTAGGCCACCGCCTCCTGGAACAGCGCGTGGGTGCCGACCACCAACTTCAGGTTGCCGTCAGCGAGAGCGGCCAGGATGCGCTGGCGCTCGGCCCCCTTCACCGCGCCGGTCAGCAATGCCACCGGCACCGGGACGATGCGCTCCAGCGTGCGCAGGTGCTGTTGCGCCAGAATCTCGGTCGGCACCATCAGCGCCGCCTGCGCACCGGCCTCGACCGCGCGCAGCATAGCCAGGATCGCCACCAGCGTCTTGCCCGACCCCACGTCGCCTTGCAGCAGGCGCAGCATCCGGCGCGGCGCCGCCAGATCGCCCTCGATCTCGGCCAGCGCCCCGGTCTGGTCGGTGGTCAGCCTATGGCCGAACCGGCGCAATGCCTCGGCCTGCAACGCGCCGCCGCCGATCAGCGCGCGGCCAGGGCGGGCACGGTCGCGGCGGCGGACCAGCGCCAGCGCCAGCCGGTCGGCCAGCAGCTCGTCATAGGCGAGGCGACGGCGCAACTCCGGTCCCGGCGGCTCCTTCGGCGCATGCAGGGCGCGGATGGCGGCGGCGAAATCGGGCCAATGCTCGCGCGCCAGCAGCGCCGGGTCGTGCCATTCCGGCAACGCGGGCAGCCGCTCCAGCGCGCAGGCATAGGCGCGGCGGAGGTGGCCGGGGAACAGCCCGGCGGTCAGCGGCCAGATCGGCTCCAGGGCGGGGAACTCGCCGGCCCGGCCCACGGCCACGATGTGGTCGGGATGCACCATCTGCCGGCGCTCGTCGAACTTGCCCGACACCATCACCCGCCCGCCGATCGGCAGCCGGTCGCGCGGCACGGCGCGGAAGAACACCAGTTCGGCGAACCCGCTGTCATCGCTGACGATCACCCGCGACGGCTGGCGCGCGTTGCCCGGCGGCTCGATCCGCACCACCTCCACCTCGGCGGTGGCGACCAGCCCCGGTTTCGCGTCCGCCAGCCGGGTGCGGGCGCGGCGGTCGATATAGCCATCCGGCAGGTGGAACAGCAGGTCGAGCACCCGTTCGCCGCCACAGGCGCGCGCCATCAGCCGGCCCAGCGCGTCGCCGACTCCGCGCAGGCTGGTCAGGGGTGCGAAAAGCGGTGCGAGGGGGTCGTGCTCCACGGCTGACAGTGCCCAGGGCTGTCGCTATATGACAAGCGCACATGCACACCGAACCCCCAACGCCGTCGGACATCCGCCGGCGACGCCTGCTGTTTCGCGCCACCCATCGCGGCACGCACGAGACCGATCTGCTGGTGGGCGGCTTCGTCGCGCGCCGGCTGGACGTGTTGACCGAGGCGGAGATGGACGCGCTGGAAGCGATCATGGAACTGAGCGACGCCGACCTCGCCGACTGGCTGACTGGCCGGCTACCGATCCCGTCGGCGCTGCGCTCGCCGATGATGCTGGCGCTGAAGGCGGCGGCGGGCGAATGAGCACCGCCATCGTCTATGGCGCGCCGGAGGGCTGGGACGCCGCCCTGCTGGCCCG
>JAYTQW010000521.1:0-5234 GCA_043746535.1 Rhodospirillales bacterium | reverse complement strand
GCCGGATGCGCAACGCACTCGTGGCCGGCCTGCTCGGGGCCAGCGCCCTCGGCGGCTTCGCGGGCCTGCAATCGGTCCATGCGGCCGATGCCACCAACGCGGCGCCGATCCAGCCGGCACCGCTGCCGACGCCCATGGCGGACTTCTCGTCCCTGGTGGCCCGCGTGCGCCCGGCCGTGGTGCAGATCACCAGCAAGATCACCATTCGCCCCACCGCCGACGAGGGCAGCCCCGAGGGCATGCCGTTCCCGTTCGGCAACATGCCGCACCGCCACGCCCAGGCCCGTGCCGGCGAGGCCCGCGGCTCCGGCTTCCTGATTGATGGCCAGGGCACCATCGTCACCAACAACCATGTCGTGAAGGGCGCGACCTCGGTCAGCGTGACGCTCGACGACGGCACCGAGCTGCCGGCCAAGGTCATCGGCCGCGACCCGCGCAGCGACCTCGCCGTGCTGCGCGTCGATGCTGGCCACAAGCTTCCGTTCATCGAGTTGGGCGACTCCGCGCAGGTGAAGCCCGGCGAATGGGTAGTGGCGATGGGCAACCCGTTCGGGCTGGGCGGCACCGTGACCGCCGGCATCGTCTCGGCCAGCGGGCGCGACATCGGCGCCGGGCCATACGACAACTTCATCCAGATCGATGCGCCCATCAACCAGGGCAACTCGGGCGGGCCGCTGTTCACCCAGGATGGCCGCGTGGTCGGCGTCAACACCGCCATATTGTCGCCCTCCGGCGGCAGCATCGGCATCGGTTTTGCCATTCCGTCCAACATGGTGCGCAGCGTGGTCGCCGACCTGGAGAGCACCGGCCACGTCACCCGCGGCTATCTCGGCGTCGAGAGCCAGGCGGTGACGCACGCCATGGCCACCGCGCTGAAGCTGCCGAAGGCGGCAACAGACCAGGCCGGCGCCCTCGTGGCAGGCGTCGAGCCGAACTCGCCAGCGGCCAAGGCCGGGTTGCAGCCGGGTGACGTGATCGTCGATGTCGATGGCAAGAGCGTCGGCAACCCGCGCGACCTCGCGGTCGATGTGGCGGCGGTGAAGCCGGGCAGCGCGTCGCATCTGGAGGTAATCCGGGACGGTGCGCGGCAGACCCTGACCGCCGATGTGACCAGCATGCCGGCACGCATCGCCTCGAACGGCTCAAGCAACGCCGGCGGCAACGACGGCACCGGCAACGCTCCCGACCAGCCCAGCATCGGGCTGGCGTTGGCGCCGCTGTCGCCGGACATGCGCAGCCAGATGAACCTGCCATCGCAGACTCGCGGCGCGGTGGTGGCGCAGGTCGAGCCAGGCTCCGCCTCCGAGCAGGCGGGGCTGCGCCAGGGCGATGTCATCGTCGGCGTCGGCAGCCGTGCCGTGACCTCGCCGGAGGACGCGGTCAGCGCCCTGCGCAAAGCCGAACACAATGCGCCGACCGTGGCGTTGCGCATACTGCGCGACGGCCACAGCGCGTTCGTGGCGGTGAACGTGCCGGCGAACGGCCAGCCGGCCAACGCCGACGGCGGCGCCAACGGCTGACCTGATCCACGCTAACCTGAGAGCCTAGGCATGGCCGGCCGGAGTACCCGTACTTCGGCCGGTCACCCGCACCACCGCCACCAGAAGCCGTAGCGCCTCACTGCCGCCACGGTCCCGCAGCGTCCCGGTCTCGATCTCGACGGCCAGGCACTCCGCCTGCGCCGCCATTACCTCGATCGCATGGCCGAGAGCCGCGTGCGACAGCGCGAGCTGCGCTTCCTCGGACAATGCATCCCACGACAATGTATCCCGTTCGGGGCACATCGGGTCATCCTACCGAAGCCATTCTGGCGTTGCCGCCGCGGAGGATTTGACGCGCGGTCGTGGCGGCAGCATCGGACGCCGAGGTTAACGCGGCCTTGCGAGGGCGGTCACGGACGCCGTCCCAGCTCGTACAGCCCGACCGCCGCCGCCGCCGCGACGTTCAGGCTGTCGAGCGCGGAACTGCCGCCCGGCATGGCGATGCCGCTGATCTCGTCGCACGTCTCGCGCGTCAGCCGGCGCAACCCCTCGCCCTCCGCGCCCAGCACCAGCGCCACCCGCCGCTGCGTCAGTGCCGGGCCGGACAGCCTGCCGCCGCCGGCATCCAGCCCGACCGTCCATAGCCCGGCCGCCTTCAACGCAATCAGCGTGCGGGCAAGGTTCACCGCCCGGAGCAGCGGCACCGTCTCCAACGCGCCGGAGGCGGCCTTCGCCAGCGCCCCGGTCTCGTCGGGAGCGTGGCGTTCCTGCACGATCACCGCCGCCACGCCGAACGCGGCGGCGCAGCGCAGGATGGCGCCCACGTTGCGCGGGTCGCTGACCTGATCGAGCACCAGGACCGGGCCGCGCCGCTCCAGCGCCTGCGCCAGCGACGGCGAGGTCAGCAGGTCGGCCAGCAGGGCGACACCCTGGTGCACCGTCTCGCGTCCCAGCAGCAGGTCGAGCCGGGCGCGGTCGACCCGCTCCGGCTGCACCGACCACGGCGGCGACAGGCGTTCACTGAGCGTCGCGTGCGCCTCCTCGGTCAGCAGCAGCCGCCGCAGCCGGCGGTTCGGGTTGGCCAGGGCGGCGGCAACCGCGTGGCTGCCATACAGCCACACCGTGCCGCGCGGCGCCTCGGTGGTGGCGCGGGTGCGGGAATGGGCACGCTCCGGCATCACTTCCGGCGCCCGCGTCGGCGCCGGGTCGGGCCGCGCGCGCAGCGACAGCACCGGCTTGTCCGCACGCTCGGGCCGGTTTTCGACGCGTGCGTCGGGCCGGTTTTCGACGCGCGCGGTGGGACCCTTGCCGGGACGCGCATCGGCGCGCGCGGCGGGACGCTGGTCGGCGCGTGCGGCGGGGCGCGCATCGGAACGCGCATCGGGGCGGTGATCGGCGCGCGGGCGGAACTTGGCGTCGCCCCGCTCCGGCTTGCCGCCGGGACGGAAGGCGGCCTTGGCCGGACGCGGCGCATCGGCCGCCTCTGCCTGGGGTGGACGCGGGCCGCGCGGCGCGGCTGGGCCGGGACGACGGACAGGCGGCTTGGCGGGACGGGAGCCGTCGGGGCGGGGGCCGCCGAAACGAGGTGTTTTCATTGTGCCGCAACCATAGCGAACCCGGCCGGAGCCGACAAACGCCACTCGAGCGCCCGTATCGGCTCGTGTGTCGGTTGGTGTGCCGGTTCGTTGACAACCTCGCCCGGTGGCGATAGGTCCGCGCGGCGATGGAGGGGTGCCCGAGTGGCTAAAGGGGGCGGACTGTAAATCCGCTGGCTTCGCCTACGTTGGTTCGAATCCAACCCCCTCCACCAGCGAACTCCCACGCCGGCGCGGGTCAGACGCGCTCGACGGCCTCGGCCAGCGGGTGCCGCAGGCCGGCCAGCAACGCATCCACCGTGGCCGACCACGGCACCGGGCGGAAGTCGCGGCGCACCTGCGCCTCCCACGCCGCCAGCCCGGCGCGGTCCTCGACCACCGCGCGGATCGCGGCGTAGGCGTCGTTCAGGTTGTCCGGATCGAAGCTGCGCGCCAACCCGCCGCCGGCTTCCGGCAGGGAGGTGCGGTCTGAGATCAGGCACGGCTTGCCGAACGCCAGGCTCTCGGTGACCGGCAGGCCCCAGCCCTCGAAGAACGAGGGGAACAGGGTGAACAGGCAGCCCTGGTAGAGTGCCGCCAGGTCGGGGTCCGACGGATTCTCGATGATGACCAGCTTGCCATCCAGGCTGTCGGTGTTGGCGATCTGGCGCATCAGGTCGTCGACCAGCCAGCCGATGCGGCCGGCGAACACCAGGGTCGGCACCTGCTCGCGCGGAAGCTCCTCCAGCAGCCGGCGCCAGACGCGGAACAGCAGCAGGTGGTTCTTGCGCGCCTCAATGGTGGAGACGATCAGCGCGTATCCACCCACCGGGGGCAGCCGCTCGGAACGCGGCGCCGGGTCGCGGGCCAGCGCCGGGCCGAACCCGGTGCCGATCGGGATCGGCACCACCGCGCCGGGCAGCGTGATGCCTCGCTCCCGCGCATAGGCCTCCACGTCGGCGGCGGTCGCCCGCGAGATCGCGAACACCGCGTCGCATAACGGGAACACGGTGGTGAACCACTCGCGGAACAGGCGCACCAGGCCACGGTCGCACCATTCCGGCCGGCGCAACGGGATCAGGTCATAGACCAGCAAAGCGAACCGGATGCCGTGCCGCTCGCGCTGGACCTGGACGAACGTCGCATAGGCCGGGTGCGACCATGGCGATCCCAGCACCAGCAGCACGTCGCCGGGCGCCACCACATCGGCGTAGGCGGCATCGAAAGGCTGTGGCACGGCGACGACCGCATCGGGCGGCTGCGGGAGCGCCGTCACCGTGGCGGCGGCGGCGGCGGCCGTCGCGGCGGCGCGGCGGCGGCGGATGCGATGCGGGGTCCGCACGACGCCACGGAACAATGCGTCGATCAGCCCCGCCCAGGCCACGAACGCCCGCGCCTGCGTCAACAGCACGTCGGTGACATGGACCCGCAGCGCCGGCGGCAGCCGATACACCAGGCGCCGCGCCAACTGGCGGCGTGGCGGATGCGGCCGGATCGGGCCGGGCTGGATCAAGGCGGCCATCCGCGCCTGCATCTGCGTCGGCGCCGGCGCCGGCGCGGTCAGGCGCTCGAACAGCGCCGCAACCTCTGGCCAGCCGACCACGCGCAAGCTGTTGCGCGGCGGATCATGGCGCACGAACCGGACGAGGCCGGTGGCTCCGTGGCGTTCCTGCAAGGTCGCATAGACCTCGAACGCCAGCCGTTGGATGCCGCTGGGCCGCGACATGGTACGGGCATACTCGAACAGGTCCTCGACATCGATCCAGAGCCGCGCCGCCAACGGTCAGGCATCCCCGGCGGCTGTATGCGCCCAGGCGCCGCCCAGGGCGGGAGCGGTCTGGTCCGATCGAATTGAAATCAGGTCAACTGGCATGCTGGCGTGAAACTTTTCAGACATGCGTCAGCCTCGCGCGACGCGGCGCGGAACAACGCGGTTGAACCGGAGAGGATCATGAGGCTTATGGTACGCGGGTCGGACAATGGCAAGGTTAGGAGATCTGTCGCCGGCGCATACACAATCTGTCGCGTACCCCTGCCCTGCCGTCGAATTCGTGTTAGGAACAGCGGCGCGCGTGCCTGCGGGTGTAGCTCAATGGTAGAGTCCCAGCCTTCCAAGCTGGCTGTGCGGGTTCGATTCCCGTCACCCGCTCCACTGCCTCCGCCCCCACGGTCGCTTGCG
>JAYTQW010000520.1:0-2413 GCA_043746535.1 Rhodospirillales bacterium | reverse complement strand
TGGCCGGTGGTGGCGCGCAGGTAGAACTCCGCCTCCAGGTATTCGAGGTTGAGCGCGAAGTTGAGGATGTCGGCATCGGTCACGCCGGCGGCGCGCGCGGGCACGGTGGCGGCGATGCCGGTAGCGGCGGCGGTGCCGAACGCCAATGCGCCCATGCCAGCGGTTTGCAGCAGGTTGCGGCGGCTGGGCGCGCTCAGCGTTGTTTGAGTCTTGTCATCCGTCATGGCGTAACCTCCTGAATGGGCAACGCGGGTATTGGCTTGTCCGTGTTGGCGATCTGCGGATCGCTGTGTCTCTACGGAGCCGGCGCGAACCGGATGCGGCAATCCCGGTCAAACCAAGAATTTTTTATATTGGCCTCATACAACCCTAAAAGCATCGTATGCTTTATTACATCTTACATACATTATAGAAATTTATCGCATGCAAATACATACAAGGATCTGGCTTCTACGATCGTTCACGATCCTGAATCCGGGCGAACCAGCGGCTGCTACTTTGCTTGTAACGACCGTCAACTGGACAGGCGCAGCCCATGAGTTCCTCAACCATCCTCTGGATCACCACCTTCATCATGACGGGAGGCGGGCTGCTGATCCTGTTGACCGGCAAGCGCCGTACCGCGTCGGAGGAGTTGCAGACGGTGCTGCACGGCATCGTGCCGCTGATTGCCGCCTGCTCCTACTTCGCCATGGCCAATGGCCAGGGCGCGGTCATCCTGGGCGCCAACGCCGCCGCCGCAGCGCCCGGCACCGGGCGCATCTTCTACTTCGCCCGCTACATCGACTGGACCTTCACCACGCCGCTGCTGCTGATCTCGCTGGCGATGACCGCCATGCACTCCGGCGAGAAACGCTCCGGCAGCATCGCCGGCATCGTGCTGGCCGACGTGATGATGATCCTGACCTCGCTGTTCTTCGGCGCGTCCGAAGTGGCCTGGATCAAGTGGACCTGGTTCATCATCTCCTGCGCCGCCTTCCTGGGCGTGTTCTACGTGATCTGGGTCACCCTGATGGAGGTCAACTCGCATGAGCGGGCCGACATCCGCACGATCTACCGCCGCAACGCCAGCATCCTGTCGGTGCTGTGGCTGATCTACCCGTTGATCCTGGCGGTGTGCCCGGACGGACTCAACTACATGGGCGACACCTTGGCCGTGCTGTCCATCGCCGTGCTCGATGTGGTCTCCAAGGTCGTCTATGGCCTGATGAGCGTCGCCTCCGACACCCGCGCGACCGACCTCGACCTGAGCGAGGGCACCACCGCCCACAGCAGCGGCAGACTGCGCGCGGCGGCCTGACATGATGGGCCGGGATGCCGTCCTGGCGCGTACCCGGCCCATCGCGCTTCCGCACGGACTGCGCCCAGCCTTGCTGGCGATGCCAGTGACGATGATGTCAGTGACGATGCTGGTCCTGGCGGCGACCGCCCTGTTGCCGCCGGGTGTCCAACGCCTCTGCGCGCTTGCCGCGATCATCGTGCTCGGCGTGCCGCACGGAGCGTTGGACGGTGAGATCGCGCGCTCACTATTGCAGTCCAGGCTCGGCGTCCGGCTGGGGGGGTGGTTCCGCTGGGCCTGGTTCCCGATCTTCTCGCCACCATACCTGGCATTGGCCGCTGGCGTGCTGATCGCCTGGCGGGTGCTGCCCATGCCGACCCTGGCCGCGTTCCTCGCGGCCTCGGCCTGGCATTTCGGCTCGGAGGATGCGCCCGGCAGACATGTCGAAGTAGCCGTGCGCGGTGGGTTGCCGATTGCCGCGCCGTTGCTGGTCCACCCGGCCGCGACATGGGCCGTGTTCGCCACGGTGGCCAATGTGGCACAGCCACAGATGCCGGGCTGGCTCCGGGCCGCCAGCCTGCTCTGGCTGGTGCTGGCCGTGGCCTGGGCCGGGCGCGTGGCGTTCCGGGGGCAGGCACGCCTGCTGGCGCTTCCGGCCCTGCTCATCGGCCTGTTCATCGTGCTGCCGCCGCTGACCGCGTTCGCGATCTATTTCGTCTGCCTGCACGCGCCGGCTCACACCAAGGCACTGATCCAGGACGCCCGCCGTGCGCCGCGCGTTCGCGACGCAGGCAGCGCCATCGTGCTTGCCCTGCCTATCACCGCGCTGACCCTGGCGATCGGCGCTGTGCTGTGGCCCTTCTACGCCGGCGCCGCACCCGACCGGCTGCTGTCGCTGACCTTGCAGGGCCTCGCCGCACTCACCCTGCCGCACATGCTGCTCGACGCACTGGCGACGGCGCTGCTGGCCCGGCCGCAATCGACCTCCTGAAGAGCCTCACCGTCTGGCTGGCCTTCGGCGTGGAGGCGGCGGCGCTAGAGCGGGATGCTTTTGGTTTGAATCGGGAGGGGAGGATTTCCGACGCGGTAGAAATCTGATTCAAATGACCGGCCGGTTGGAGGTCGGCGCTGATG
>JAYTQW010000519.1:0-4705 GCA_043746535.1 Rhodospirillales bacterium | reverse complement strand
CGCGCCGGGAACGCCGGATCGGCGGCGGCCCGCAGCAGCGCCGTCATGTTGGAGCCGCGCCCGCTGATGAGCACGGCGGTCGGCACTCTCACGGTGCGGGCCATCCGGGCGGCCGCGCGATGCGCAGCCCGCCGCCGGCGGTGACGCGGCCGAGCGGGAACGCCGTCTCGCCGAACGACTCCAGCAACAGGGTCGCCGCCCGCGCGTCGCTGACCACCAGCGCCATGCCGATGCCGCAGTTGAACACGCGCAGCATCTCGTCGGCGCCGACGCCGCCCGCGCCGGCCAGCCAGGCGAACACCGGCGGCGGCGTCCAGGCGGCGGCGTCGATGTCGCAGCCCATCCCGTCCGGCAGCATCCGTGGCAGGTTGCCCGGCAGGCCGCCGCCGGTGATGTGCGCCGCCGCGCGCAGCAGACCCGCGCGGGCGAGCGCCAGCAACGGCGCGACATACAGCCGGGTCGGCGTCATCAGCGCCTCGCCCAGGCTGTGGCCGGGCGCGAACGGCGCGGCTTCGTCCCAGCCGAGGCCGCTGGCGGCGACGATGCGGCGCACCAGCGAAAACCCGTTGGAATGCACCCCGGAACTGGCCAGCCCCAGGATGCTGTCGCCGGCGGCGACCCCCTGCGGCAGCAGGCGGCCGCGCTCGGCCGCACCCACGGCGAAGCCGGCAAGGTCGTAGTCGCCGGCCGCGTACATGCCCGGCATCTCCGCCGTCTCGCCGCCGACCAGCGCGCAGCCGGCCTCGCGGCAGCCCTGCGCGATCCCGGCGACGACGCGCGCCGCCTGAGCCGCCTGCAACTGGCCGGTGGCGAAGTAGTCCAGGAAGAACAGCGGCTCCGCGCCCTGCACCACCAGATCGTTGACGCACATCGCCACCAGGTCGATGCCGACGCCGTCATGCCGCCCGGTCTCGATCGCCAGCCGCAGCTTGGTGCCGACGCCATCGGTGGAGGAGACCAGCACCGGGTCGGTGAAGCCGGCGGCGCGCAGGTCGAACAGCGCGCCGAAGCCGCCCAGCCCGCCGATCACGCCAGGCCGCGCGGTGGCGGCGGCCAACGGCTTGATGCGCTCGACCAGCGCCTCGCCGGCGTCGATGTCCACCCCGGCGGCGCGGTAGGTCATGCTGTCGGTCATCTCGGGCCTTTGCTGTGGTGCGCCCGCGCCGGCTCGGGCATCCTGGCGGCGTTATAGGGCATGGTGGGCGGCGATGTCGCGGCAACTGGCGGAGACGGCGGTGCGGGTGGGGCGACATGGACGTTGACGGCTCCCCGCTGCCCGCTACACCGCCGCCCGCTATACCGTCGCCGGTTGCGCTGCTGGTGAGTGGCGGCGGGCGGGAGGTCGCCCCCGCGCAGGAATCGACCCGCATCCAGCGGCTCGCATTGCTGGCCGGGCTGGCGGTGGCGGCGTGGCTGGCGTTGCAACTGTTCGCCGGCATCCTGCTGCCGTTCGTGGCGGCGGCCGGGATCGGCTATTTCCTCGACCCGCCGGCCACGCGGCTGACCCGCCTCGGCCTGCCGCGCGGGGTGGCGGCGCTGTCGCTGGTGGTCGGCCTGGTCGCCGCCGGGCTGCTGTTCGCGCTGCTGCTGTACCCGCTGATCCTGTCGCAGTTCGGCATCCTGATTTCGCGGCTGCCGAACTACATCGGCGCCATCCGGGTGTTCGCGGACACCGCCATCACCCATTTGCAGGAACGTCTCGGCAACGAGTACGTGGACCAGAAGCTGCGCGACCTGGTGAGCGGGCAGGCCGGCGCCATGCTGGCGTTCCTGGCGGGCGCATTGAGCCGGGTGATCGGCAGCGGCTTCGCCATCTTCAACGTGCTGACGCTGGTGGTGGTGACGCCGGTGGTGGCGTTCTACCTGCTGCGCGACTGGCCCGGCGTGGTCGGGCGCATCGACGGCTGGCTGCCGCGCCGCTATGCCGCCGTGCTGCGGGCGCAGGCGCGCGAGGTCGACCGCATCCTGTCGGCGTGGCTGCGCGGGCAGGCGCTGTGCTGCCTGATCCTGGCGCTGTTCTACGCCACCGCGCTGTCGCTGGTCGGCCTCGACCTCGGCCTGATCGTCGGCCTGTCGGCGGGCCTGCTCTCGTTCATCCCCTATGTCGGCTCGATCACCGGCGCCGTCACCGCGATCGCGCTGGCCTTCGCGCAGTTCACCACCTGGACCGGCGTGCTGATGGTGGCCGGCGTGTTCGTGCTGGGGCAGTTGCTGGAGGGCTACGTGATCTACCCGCGCTTCCTCGGCGACCGGGTGGAGCTGCACGCGGTCTGGGTGATCTTCGCGTTGTTCGCCGGGGGTGCCGCGTTCGGCTTCCTCGGCGTGCTGCTGGCGGTGCCGGTGGCGGCGGTGATCGGCGTGCTGTGCCGGTTCTGGCTGCACCGCTACCTGCAAAGCTCGCTCTATCTGGAGCAGTCCGGGCTGGAGCAGTCCGGGCTGAAGCGGTCGGGCGCCGATCGCGGATGAACGCCCACGGCCGCCAGCTCGCCTTGCCGTTCGCCCACATGCCCCATTACGACGCCGGAGACTTCATTGCGGCCCCCGCGAACGCGGCGGCGCTGGCGTGGCTGGCGCGCTCCGCCGCGTGGCCGGAGCGGCGGTTGCTGCTGTGGGGCGAGGCCGGTTGCGGCAAGACCCACCTGCTGCACCGCTGGGCGGCGCAGGCCGGAGCGCTGTTCCTCGACGGGTTCGCGCTCGCGTGGCCGCACCCGGCGTTCCGCTGCGGCCCGGTCGACCGCGACCTCGCCATCGACGATGCCGACGGCGCCGACCCCGTGGCCCTCCTGCATGTGCTGAACGCGGCGCACGAGGCGGGTTTCCGCGTCGTCCTGTGCGCCCGCGCGCAGCCGTCGCGCTGGCCCGCCGGCCTGCCCGACCTCGACAGCCGGCTGCGGGCGATGACCATCGCGCGGATTGCGGCGCCCGATGACGAGTTGCGCCGCCTGCTGCTGGCCCGCCTGCTGGCCGAGCGGCAGGTGGCGGTGCCGGAGCCGTTGCAGGACTGGCTGCTGCTGCACCTGCCGCGCGACCCGCAGGCGCTGCGTGAGGCGGCGGCCCGGCTGGACCGCGCCGGGCTCGCGTCCGGCGGGCGGGTGACGCGGCCGCTGGCCATCGCGGTCGTGGACGAAATCGCCGCGATGTGGCAGCCCTGCGGATGATGAAGATTTCGAGGCTGCCCCCGATGCCCACGCCGCGCGTCCGCGTTGTGTCCGATACTCTGCGGCACTCCGACCAGGATGCGCCCCGCGACATGCCCCCAACCCAGCCCAGCCAGGCCGCGCGCCGCCGCGCGGTGACGGAGCTTGCCGTCGACACAAGCACGGTCCTGCCAGAGGCCGGCATCCAGCCGATCCACGTGCCCGGCGGCGGCGCCTCCGCCGACCCGTTCCCGGCGCCCGGCCGCCCGGCCGGGGCGGTGGCCGCGATCGCGCCCGGCAGCGCCGCGCGCTTCATCAACCGCGAGTTGTCATGGCTCGATTTCAACCATCGCGTGCTGGAGGAGGCGGAGAACGAGCGCCACCCGCTGCTGGAGCGGCTGCGCTTCGTCTCCATCAGCGCCGCCAACCTGGACGAGTTCTTCTCGGTCCGCGTCGCCGGGCTGATCGGCCAGGCCAAGGCCGGGATCACCACCCGCTCCGCCGACGGCGCCACGCCCGCGCAGCAGTTGGCCGCGACACAGACGCGGGCGCAGGCGCTGATGGAGGAGCAGCAGCGGGTCTGGCTGTCGTTGCAGGGCGAGCTGGCCGGCGCCGGGATCGCGGTGGCCGCAGTGGGCGAGCTGTCCGGCGAGGACCGCGCCTGGCTGGATGCGGCGTTCATGGAGCGGGTGTTCCCGGTGCTGACGCCACTCGCGATCGATCCGGCCCACCCGTTCCCGTTCATTCCCAACATGGGGCTGGTGATGGCGCTGCGGCTGGTGCGCGATGCCGACCACCACGGCATGGCCGGGCTGATCCCGCTGCCGGCGCAGGTCGAGCGGTTCCTCCGCCTGCCCGACGGCCGTGCCGCCGCCGAGGCCGCCGGCATCGATCCCGAGCTACAGGCGCCGATCCGCTTCGTGCTGCTGGAACAGTTGGTCGGCCTGTTCATGGACCGGCTGTTCCCCGGCTTCCGCGTGCTCGGGCAGGGCATGTTCCGGCTGATCCGCGACACCGACGTGGAGTTCGAGGAGGAGGCCGAGGACCTGGTCCGCTCGTACGAGAGCGCCCTGAAGCGGCGCCGGCGCGGCATCGCCATCCACGTCTCGGTCAATGCCGGGATGCCCGAGGAGCTGCGCGACTTGATCGCCGACGAGCTGGACGCGACCGCGCAGGAGTTCCACGTGCAGGACGGGCTGCTCGGCCTTGCCGACCTCAAGCAATTGATCGTCGACGACCGCCCGGACCTGCAGTTCAAGCCATACACGCCGCGCTTCCCGGAGCGCATCCGCGACTTCGGCGGCGACTGCTTCGCCGCCATCCGCGCCAAGGACATCCTGGTGCACCACCCGTTCGAGAGCTTCGACGTGGTGTTGCAGTTCCTGCGCCAGGCCGCCGGCGATCCAAGCGTGGTGGCGGTCAAGCAGACGCTGTACCGCACCAGCCGCAACAGCCCGATCGTCGCCGCGCTGATCGAGGCGGCGGAGGCCGGCAAGTCGGTGACCGCGATGGTCGAGCTGCGCGCCCGCTTCGACGAGGCCGCCAACATCGCCCTGGCGCGCACGCTG
>JAYTQW010000518.1:0-9399 GCA_043746535.1 Rhodospirillales bacterium | reverse complement strand
GAATCTACCTATGAACAAGGGTGATCCCTTGCTGCGCGCGGAGGTCGAGGCCGCGGTGCTGGCCGCGTTCGAGCGCGACGGGCCACGCTATAGCCGTGGCGACATTGTCAAGCAACATCATGGTCGTGGCGCTTCGCGGGCGACGCTGTTTCGCTGGGTTGAAGCGGTCGCCACCTCTGGCCTGATCGCCGAACGCATGGTCGATCGGCTGTCTCGTCTGGAACCGGCGCATGAGACGCCGGCTGCGGCGGCGGCGGCCCGGGTGGTGGCCGATCGGATCGGCGCCGCGCTGCCGCCCGTGGTGCGCCTGGAGCAGATTGCGTCAGCGGGCGGCACCATCTCGGTTGTCGAAAAACTGCGGCAGTCGATGGCGCTGGCGACGCAAATCATCAAGCAGGCGACGAACCCGGACGGCACCATCCGCCTGACAAAAACCGCGCTGGCGGCATCCGAGCACAACCGCCGATGCCTGGAGACGGCGGTCCGGATGGCGGAGGCCATGCGTGAGATCTCCAAGGTGGATGAGTTCCACGCGGCGCTGATCGAGGAGGTGGCCAAGGAGTCGCCGGCGTGCGCGGAACGCATCCTGGGGCGGCTGCACCACTTCACCACGAAATGGAACCGGGGCTTCTGATGGCGGATAGGTCGGGGGGGAAGACGTTGTTGCATGGGACAACGGACGGCGGGTTAGCTTAAACCTGCAGCGTCTGAACGTTCCCTGCGTGTCAGCGCCATTGCCGCTTGACACGATGCAGCAATGCTGTTCGGTTTGGTAAACCGCTTTACCGGAGCGTCTGCTGCAATGGCCAAGGTTGCCCGATTGCAAGATGTGGCGTTGGCTGCCGAGGTCTCGATGGCCACGGTTTCACGTTTCATCAATGGCAGCCTCAACCTTCCGCCAACGACTGCGAAGCGGATCGAGCGTGCCATCTGGACGCTGAACTACCGCCCGAATCCGCACGCGCGCCGCCTAAGCCTCGGGCGGTCAGATACGATCGGGCTGGTGATCCCTGCCGTCGCCAACCCGTTCTTTGCGCAATTCGCCGATGCTGTCGAACTGGCGGCCGAGGCGCGGGGCGTCGGTGTCCTGCTCTGCCTTTCGCGCAACCAGCTTCGGCGCGAGTTGGACTATCTTGCGTTGCTGCGGAGCAACTACGTCGACGGGCTGCTGTTCCTGACCAACCGGACCGACACAGGTGCGCTCGCCAAGGCGATCAACGCCGCGGGCCATGTGGTGGTGGTCGATGAGGACATACCCAACGTCGCGGTTCCAAAAATATTTGTCAATAACGTACAGGGCGGCAAGTTCGCCGGCGAACACCTGCTGCAGGCCGGGCATCGGAAGCTGGCTTTCATTGGCGGCCGGATTGGAATGTTGAGCACCACCGAGCGGCTGGCTGGCTTCCGGCGCGCGATTGCGCTGCAGCCGGGCGGTGCGGTCGTGCAGGAGCTCTATTGCGACTACTCGGCAGCGGCGGGCCGCGCGGCGGCCGACGCGCTTATCGACCAATCGGATGCCACGGCGGTGTTCGTCACCAGCGACGTGGTGGCGCTGGGCGTATTGGAACGCCTGCGTCAACGCAACGTCGCGGTGCCGCTCGACCTGTCGCTGGTGACGTTCGACGATGTCGGCTCGCTGCATCTGTTTGCCCCGCCGCTCACGGCGATTCGCCAGCCGGTGGCCGACATGGGCGCTCGCGCAGTCGCATTGCTGATGGCGCACATCGCCGGAACCACGTCACCCGACCAGCAGCCGGTGCGTCTGCCGGTGGAGCTGGTCAGCCGCGGTTCCGTGGCCCCACCGCGCGTCGAAAACTTGGCGCGTTCTGCAACACCGAAAGAAGGAGCTTTGGCATGACCATCGTCAACAGGCGCGCTTTGCTGGCCGGCGTCGCCGGCGTGATGACACTTAGCCTCGGGGGCATGACCAGTGCGTGGTCGGCGACACCGACCATCGCCATGGTGCAGATCAACCAACAGGCGCTATTCTTCAACCAGATGCTGCAGGGCGCCCAGGGCGCTGCCAAGAAGGCCGGCGTGACGCTGGATGTGTTCAACGCCAACGACCGTCCGACCGACCAGAACAACGCGATCGAAACCTACATCCAGCAGAAGGTGGCCGGCATCCTGGTCGATGCGATCGACGTGAACGGGCTGCTGCCGGCGATCCAGCAGGCCGCCGCCGCTGGCATCCCGGTCGTTGCGGTGGATTCAGTGCTGCCGGACAATGGCCCGCAGAAGGCGCAGATCGGCGTCGACAACAACAAAGCCGGTCAGCTTCTGGCCAATGTTTTCCTGCCCTACGTGCAGTCCTCGATGGGCGGTAAAGTGAAGGTCGGCGTCGTCGGAGCGCTGAACTCGTTCATCCAGAACCAGCGGCAGAAGGCGTTCTTGGACGCTATCACCGGCAAGCCTGGCGTGACCCTCGCTGGCGTGGTTGACGGCCGCAACATCCAGGACAACGCGCTGGCGGTGGCGGAGACGCTGCTGACCGGCAATCCCGACATGACCGCGATCTACGCCACCGGCGAGCCGGCGTTGCTCGGTGCCATCGCGGCGGTCGAAAGCCAAAGCAAGCAGGATACCGTGAAGGTGTTCGGCTGGGATCTGACGGCGCAGGCGATCAAGGGCATGGATGCCGGCTACGTCGTCGCCGTCGTGCAGCAGGATCCCGCCGGCATGGCTGCCGCCGGGATCGACGCGCTCGTCACGCTCAGCAAGGGTGGCACGGTGACACGGACCATCTCGGTGCCGGTCACGATCGTGACCAAAGCCAACGTCAAGCCGTACCGCTCGGTGTTCAAGTAAGCCACGGAGTCGAATTGATGTCAGCGGCAACTGCCCGCATCGACCGCTCGTCGGCGGAGCAGGTGCCGCTGATGTCGCTGCGCGGCATCGGCAAGACGTTCGGGTCGCAGGTGGCGTTGCGCGACGTCGACCTCGATCTGTTCGGCGGCGAGTGCCTGGGACTGGTCGGCGACAACGGCGCCGGCAAGTCCACGCTGAGCAAGATCATGTCTGGCGCCTACCTGCCCGATACCGGGCGCATCCTGATGTCGGGTGCGGAAGTGCGGCTGGACGGCCCGGCCGAGGCGCGGGCGCGGCACATCGAGATGGTCTATCAGGAACTAAGCCTGTGCGACACGATCGACGTCGCGGGCAACCTGTTCCTTGGGCGCGAGATTTCCCGCCGTGGTTTCCTCGACAAGCCGGCGATGCGCGACAAGGGACGGCGAATGCTCGATGCGCTCGACATCCGCATTCCCAGCATGCGCGCCAAGGTGGCGCGGCTATCCGGCGGGCAGCGGCAGTCCATTGCCATCGCCCGCGCCGCATCGTTCGCGCCCAACGTGCTGTTGCTGGATGAGCCGACCTCGGCGCTGGCGGTGGCCGAGGTCGAGGCGGTGCTGGCGCTGATCAACCGGGTCAAGGCACAGGGCGTCGCGGTGGTGCTGGTGACGCACCGGTTGCAAGACCTGTTCCGTGTCTGCGACCGCATTGCCTTTATGTACGAAGGAACCAAAGTGGCGGAACGGCAGGTCGGGCAGACGAATCTCGAAGAAGTGGTGCAACTTATCGTCGGCGGATCGCAGGCATGAGCCGGGCCGTAACCATCGACGACCGTCGTCCCAGCCGCGCCGACTTCCTGTTGGAGCACGCTCAGGTGCTGTCGATCGCGGTTTTCTTCGTGCTGTGCTGCGTGGTATTCGCCGCCGCGTCGCCGGTGTTCCTGCTGCCGGGCAATCTGCTGAACCTGCTGCGGCAACTGGCGCCGATGCTGATCGTGGCGGTTGGCATGACCTTCGTCATCACCACCGGCGGCATCGACCTTTCGGTTGGCTCGATGGTGGCGCTGACCAACGCGCTGGCGGCCATCGCCCTGGCGGGCGGGCTGCCGTGGCCGCTGGTGGTGGTTGCCATGCTGCTGCTCGGCGCGCTGGTCGGGGCGGTGCAGGGCTGGTTCACCGCCTACCAGAGGATCCCCTCGTTCATTGTCACCCTGGCCGGCCTGTCGATGCTGCGCGGCATCGCGTTGCTGCTGACCCAAGGCTATTCAATTCCGATCGAGGGTGTTCCCGGCTTCTTCGATCTCGGGCGCGGCTGGGTGTTCGGCGTGCCTATCCCGGCGGTGATTGCCGTGATGATTGCCATCGTCGGCTACGTGACGCTCGAGCAGACTCGCTATGGCCGGCAGGTGGTGGCAGTCGGGGCCAACCCGGAGGCGGCGCGTCGTGTGGGCATGCCGGCGCTGCGCGTCGCAGCTTCGGCGTTCGCGTTGACCGGTGCCGCCTCCGCCTGTGCCGGATTGATTATTGCCGCCCGGCTCGGCTCCGGCTCCTCCAATGCCGCAGTGGGGTTCGAGTTGGACGCCATCGCCGCCGTGGTGCTCGGCGGCACGTCGCTGATGGGGGGCAGCGGCACTATCGTCGGCACCGTGCTAGGAGCGCTGACCATCGCGGTGATCGGCAACGGGCTGATCCTCGTGCATACTTCGCCGTTCCTCGTGCAGATCGTGACCGGGGCCATCATCCTCGCCGCGATCTGGCTCAACACCCGCGTGTTTGCCCGGCTGACCACGCGCCGCCGCACCGGATGACAGGAGGTCGCATGTCAGATCGCTCGCCCGCCCATGTCGGTTCCGGCCAAGTGATGACCGTCTGCGGTCCCATTCCCGCAGCCGACCTCGGCGTCACGCTGATGCACGAGCATCTGCTGAACGATTGCCGTTGCTGGTGGAACAAGCCGAAGGAGCCGTCGCGCTCCCGCCTCGCCTGCGACCCGGTGCATCCCGGCATCATCGGCGAGTTGCGCATGGATCCGTTCGTCAACCTCAGCAACTGCACGCTGGATGACGAGCGTTTGGCGATTGCCGAACTGGCCGACGTGGCGACGCTCGGCGGCCGCACCGTGGTCGATCCCACTTGCCAGGGCATCGGCCGCGACCCGCACGCGTTGCGGCGCATCTCCGAGGCGGCGGGACTGAACGTCGTCATGGGCGGCGGCTTTTACCTGCAGGCCTCGCATCCCGAACGGGTGCGCGGCATGGGCGCGGCCGACATCGCCGACGAGATCGTCCGCGAGGCGGTCGATGGCGTCGGCGACAGCGGCGTGCGGATCGGCCTGATCGGCGAAATCGGCATTTCCTCCGACTTTACCGCTGAGGAGGAGAAGTCGTTGCGCGGCGCCGCCCAGGCCCAGCGCCGCACCGGCCTGCCGCTGATGGTGCATCTGCCGGGCTGGTTCCGCGTCGCCCACCGCGTGCTCGATTTGGTGGGTGAGGAAGGCGGCGACCTGCGCCATACCGTGCTGTGCCACATGAACCCCTCCGGGGCCGACGTCGAGTATCAGGTGGCGCTGGCCGAGCGTGGCGCGTTTCTCGAATACGATATGATCGGCATGGACTTTTGGTACGGCGACCAGGGCGTGCAATGCCCATCCGACGAGGACAACGCGCGCGCCATCATGGGTTTGATCGCCCGCGGCGTGTTCGACCGCGTGCTGCTGTCGCAGGATGTGTTCCTGAAGATAATGCTGACCCGCTATGGCGGCTTCGGCTACGCCTATTTGCAGCGGCACTTCCTGCCGCGCCTGCGCCGTCATGGCGCAACCACGGCGCAAACCGACGCGATGATGGTGGCCAACCCGCGCCGCGTCTTCTGCGCCGACTAGGAGATCATCATGTCACGCACCAAGGTTCTGCTGGTCGGCGAAAGCTGGGTCAGCGCTGCCACGCATTACAAGGGCTTCGATCAGTTTGGCAGCGTCACCTTCCATCGCGGCGCCGACCCGCTCGTGGCGGCGCTGCGCGACAGCGCGTTCGAACTCACCTACATGCCAGCGCACGAAGCCGCTGAGGGCTTCCCGTTTACCCACAACGGGCTGGACGCCTACCAGGCCATCATCCTCTCCGACATCGGCGCCAACACGCTACTGCTACCGCCGGCGGTGTGGCTGCACGGAAAACCGGTGGCGAACCGGCTGAAGCTGATCGCCGAATGGACCCGCGCCGGCGGCGGCCTCGCGATGATCGGCGGCTATTTCAGCTTTCAGGGCATCGACGGCCGCGCCCGCTGGCGGCGCACCCCGGTCGAGGCGGCGTTGCCGGTGACCTGCCTTCCGTATGACGACCGCTTGGAGGTGCCGGAAGGCTTCAAGCCGGAGATCACCGACCCTGCGCATCCGATCATGGCCGGGCTCGGTATCGACTGGCCGGTGCTGCTGGGCGCCAACGAGGTGGTGGCGCGCGAGCAGGGCGCGCATGTGCTAGCGCAGTTGCCGGAGGATCAGGGCGGCCACCCGCTGCTGGTGACCGGGGAGCATGGCCGGGGCCGCACCCTGGCCTGGACTTCCGATATCGGCCCGCACTGGGCGCCGGACGAATTCGTGCAGTGGCATGGCTACGCGACGCTATGGCGCAACGTACTATCATGGCTGACGAGGGCTGCGTGACTGCCAGCCTCTCGCACCGCCTGCGCGCCGCCAACCTCGCCGTGTGGGACGAGATGCAGGCGCACCGCTTCGTGCGCGACATCGAGGCCGACGCCCTGCCCCGCGCGGTGTTCGCCCGCTACGTGGTTTATGAGCGGGCATTCGTCGAAACGGCGATCCTGATCTTCGGCCACGCCATGCTCAAGACGCCCGATTTTACCGCGCGGCGCAGGCTGTGTGGCGTGCTGCATGGCCTGAGTGGCGAACAACTCGGCTACTTCGACCGCGTGCTCGTCGCACTTGGCATCCCGCCGTGCAAGCCCAGCGTGAGGCCGCCGCAATCGGTAACGGTGTTCGATCGCTACATGCTCGACGTGGCCGAAACCGGCTCATACCTCGACATTCTCGCCATCATGCTGGCGGCGGAGTGGATGTATGCGACGTGGTGCGGGCGGGCCTACCAGCGGCCGATCTCCGACCCTGACATTTCCGACTGGGTGCGCCTGCACGCCGCACCTGAATTCTTGGCGCAGGCGGACTGGCTGAGGGACAACGTCGATGCCGCTGGTCCCGACATCGATGCCGCGACATTCCAACACTTGTCCAAATTGTTCGGCACTACCTTGCGGCTTGAGATCGACTTCCACACCGCCCCCTACGAGGTCACGCCGACATGAGCGCCAAGCCGAGTTTCCGCCCCAAGCCTCACGCTCTGGAGGCGATCTTCGGTCGCCGCAAGGTGGTGATCGGCATGGTGCATTCGCGAGCACTCCCCGGCTCGGCGGCCTATGATGGCCAAAGCATGGACGAACTGGTCGGGTTCGCGCTGGCCGAAGCGGAGCGGTTGCGGCAGGGCGGCGTGGACGGGTTGATCGTGGAGAACCATGGCGACATCCCTTTCGTAAAGCCGGACAT
Organism: Rhodospirillales bacterium; assembly: GCA_043746535.1. Lineage (GTDB taxonomy): Bacteria > Pseudomonadota > Alphaproteobacteria > Acetobacterales > Acetobacteraceae > CAVRQM01. The sequence goes on along the minus strand of JAYTQW010000518.1, from coordinate 2,055 downwards.
GATCGGCCCGGAGACCGCCGCCTGCATGGCGGTGATGACCGATGCGGTACGCCGCGCCACCGGCTTGCCGGTCGGCGTCAACGTGCTGGCCAATGCGGCACATCAGGCTTTCGCGGTGGCCAAGGCGTCCGGCGCCACCTTCATCCGTGTCAATCAGTGGGCCAACGCCTACGTTTCCAATGAAGGTCTGCTGGATGGGCTTGCTGGCAGCGCCACCCGCTATCGTGCCTTTCTCCATGCGCGCGAAGTCCGCGTCTTCGCCGATGTGCATGTGAAGCACGGAGCGCACGCGATCACCGCCGACCGTACCGTGGCGGAGCTTGCGCGCGACATCGAGTTCTTCGACGCGGACGTGGCGGTGGCAACCGGCCAGCGCACCGGCGATGCCGCGGAACCCTCGGAAATCGAGGCTATCGCCCAGGGATGCAGCCTTCCCGTGGTAATCGGCTCCGGCGTCACGCCGGAGAATGTCGGCGACATCTTTCAGATGGCCGATGGCGTCATCGTTGCGAGCTGGCTGAAGCGTGACGGCGTATGGTGGAACGAGGTCGATCCCGACCGCCTCGCAACTTTCATGGCAGAGGCAAACCGCGCCCGTGCCTAGGTCGTCGGCTGTGAGCAACGTGTTTGTGTTGGGCAACGCCGGAGTTGACCTGTCGTTGACGCTTGCGCATCTGGTCCTTCCGGGAGAGACCACGGTCGCATCGGATGGTGTCCGCGCCCCAGGCGGCAAGGGGCTTAACCAAGCTATCGTCGCAGCGCGTGCGGGTGCTCGCGTGAAGTTCTGCGCTCCGGTGGGCGATGACGCCGAAGCCGCGTTCGTCGCCCAATGTCTGGCGGCGGAACCGTTGGCCGAATTGCGCCTGATACCAAAGCCGGGTCCAACTGACATATCGGTTGTCATGGTCGCTGGCGATGGCGAGAACAGCATCGTCAGCCTCTGTAAATGCGCCGACATGTTGAATGAGCACGAGGCCGCTGGTTTCGCGAGTGAGACGAGCCCGGCTGACTGGCTGCTATTGCAAGGCAATCTGACTAAGGCGGCCACCCTCGCAGCAATGCAGACGGCACGCGGACGCGTGATGCTGAATGCCGCTCCTTTGCGCTGGCCAGTAGTGCCGATGCTGGCGTTCTGTACTGTTTTAGTGGTGAACCGTGGCGAGGCGGAGTCAATCACCGGATTGGCCGACCCCGACGCCGCCGCAATGAAACTATGCGCGCAAGGTTGCGCGATGGCGATCGTCACGCTGGGTGCCAACGGTTGCATTTGGGCGAATGCAAAAGGGCGTGGCAGTCTTCCCGCCATCGCCGTGCATCCACTGGACACCACCGGGGCGGGCGACACGTTTTGCGGTGTTCTGGTAGCGCATCTGGCTTCCGGCATGCATGTAAGGGATGCCGTCACTGCCGCGCAACAGGCTGCAGCATTGTCTGTGACGCGTCTCGGTGCCTACGCGGCGCTGCCCACTGAAGCCGAACTTGGATTCTTGCGTCAACAGTTGGGCGCGCAGTGATCATTGCGCTCGGAGGATATCGCGTTCCTGGCGGGCATGGTGGACGCTGGCAAGCTCGGTGTCGCCGCCCAGCTTGCGTTTTGGCGGCAGAACGGTCGCTTCCAGCCGAGGAGGGGGACATCGCTCCGCCGTGGTCGCGCATCTTGCCGCCCAGATTGGAGTGAGCGTCCGACGCCCTGGTGGACTACACCTGGGCCCGCCGCAGCGGGCGCCGGCATCGCTTAGTCACCCTGGATCACCTTGTCCTCGTCGCGTGCGACGAGGCAGCCGAGGCCAACTTTTGGGGCTGGCTGGCCGGTGACGTCCTGCCGCGCGACTTGGCCGGAACTTATATCGGCGAGCGCGTTGCGTGACTCGCATTCACTCTTTCCCGACGCGGCGGCGCTGTGATTCGCTTACCGCTGGCAACTGAAGCCGAAGGCGGGAGCGGGCACATGGCGTTGGCGATCAGGCGAGACCGGACACCGGCTTCCTTGCGTCTTTGGGCGCGGCGATCTGGCGCCACGCGTGCGGCATCGCGGGCCTACGCCATCGCCCACGC
>JAYTQW010000517.1:0-6015 GCA_043746535.1 Rhodospirillales bacterium | reverse complement strand
ATCAGCATGATAACGCAGGGATTGAAGGCCATTGCCAAGGAGCTGGCGGTGCCGGTGCTGGCGCTGTCGCAACTCTCGCGCGCGGTCGAGAGCCGCGAGGACAAGCGGCCGCAACTGTCAGACCTGCGCGAGTCCGGCTCCATCGAGCAGGACGCCGACATGGTGATGTTCATCTACCGCGACGAATACTACCTGCAACAGCGGGCGCCGAAGCAGTTGGCGTTCGACCACGACGACAAGTTCCACAGCGCCACCGAGAAGTGGCAGCGCGACATGGAAAACGTGCACAACCGCGCCGAACTGCTGATCGAGAAGCAGCGCCACGGCCCCACCGGCAAGATCGACCTGCTGTTCGAGGGCGAGTTCACCCGCTTCGCCGATCTCGATCTGCACCACATCGCCGACGGCGACTGATGCCGACTGGAGCCTTGGCGGAACTGCGCGTCGATCTGGGCGCCGTCGCCGCAAACTGGCACGACCTGCGCGCGCGCCATGCCGGGGGCGATGTCGCGGCGGTGGTCAAGGCGGATGGCTATGGCCTGGGCGCGGTGCCGATCGCCATCCGGCTGCTGGCCGAGGGCTGCCGTCACTTCTTCGTGGCACATCTGTCGGAGGCGCTGGCGCTGCGGCCGTACGTGCCCGGTGCCATGCTGGCGGTGCTGAACGGCTTGCCGCTCGGCGCCGAAGCCGAGTTCGCCGCGCATGACGTGACCCCGGTGCTGGGCACGCTGGACGAGGTGGCGCGATGGCGCGCGGTGGCACGGGCGCGCGGCCGGCCATTGGGCGCGTTGCTGCACATCGACACCGGCATGGCCCGGCTTGGCCTGGGCGTCGCAGATATGGCGACTCTGGCCGCCGATCCGGCGCTGCTGGCCGGGATCGCCGTGCGCTACGTGATGACCCACCTGATCTCCGCCGAGCGGCCGGACGATCCGCTCAATGCGCGCCAGCGGGCGGAGTTCGATGCGTTGCGCCGGTTGCTGCCGGCGGCTCCCACCAGCCTCGCCAACTCGGCCGGGATGTTCCTCGGCCCGGATTTCGCCTCCGACCTGGCCCGGCCAGGCGCCGCGCTGGTCGGCATCAACCCGACCTCGGGCCGGGCGCATCCGCTGCGCCCGGTGGCGAGCCTGCGCGCGCGGGTGTTGCAGGTGCGCGACGTGCCGGCGGGCGGCAGCGTCGGCTACAACGCGACCTGGCAGGCGGCGCGGGCGAGCCGGATCGCGGTGCTGGGCGTCGGCTACGGCGACGGCTGGCCGGTGGCGCTGTCCAACCGTGGCCGCGCCAGTTTTGACGGCGGGGCGGTCCCGCTGGTAGGGCGTGTGTCCATGGACCTCACCACCTACGACGTGACCGACCAGCCGGGCGTGGCACCGGGTTGCTGGCTGGAGCTGATTGGCCCGGACCGCAGCCTGGAGCGGGTCGCGGCGGAGGCCGGCACCCTCGCCTACGCCATGCTGACCTCGCTCGGCCCCCGCTATGCCCGGATTTATGCCGAATGACCGATCCGCTGGATGTCGTGGCCGGGATCGGCCGCGCGGTATTGGATGGCCTGCGCGCCACCGGCCGGCTGGCCTTGTTCGGGCTGGAGGGGCTGTCGCATCTGGTGCGGCCGCCGTTCTACGGCCGCATGTTCCTGCGCGCGCTGGCCGAGATCGGCTTCTTCAGCCTGCCGGTGGTGGCGCTGACGGCGCTGTTCACCGGCATGGTGCTGGCGCTGCAATCCTCCACCGGCCTCGCCCGCTTCTCCGCCGAGAGCGCGGTCGCCAACCTGGTGGTGCTGTCGGTGACGCGCGAACTGGGGCCGGTGCTGGCCGGGCTGATGGTGGCCGGGCGCGTGGGGGCGGCGATGGCGGCCGAGATCGGCACCATGCGGGTGACGGATCAGGTCGATGCGCTCAGCACCCTGTCCACCAACCCGATGAAATACCTGGTGGCGCCGCGCCTGCTGGCCGGCGTCGTGGCATTGCCGCTGCTGGTGGCGGTGGCCGACGTGCTGGGCGTGTTCGGCGGCTTCATCATCGCCACCGTCAAGCTCGGCTTCAACCCGCCCACCTACCTCGCCAACACGCTGGCCTTCGTGCAGACCGGCGATGTGGTCAGCGGGCTGGTCAAGGCGGCGGTGTTCGGCCTGCTGATCACGCTGATGGGCTGCTACCATGGCTACAACAGCCGTGGCGGCGCGCAGGGCGTGGGCGCGGCCACCACCTCCGCCGTGGTCGGCGCGTCGGTGCTGATCCTGGCGTTCGACTACGTGCTGACCGAACTGTTCTTCTCGCGATGACCGCCGACATCCGCATCCGCGGCCTGCGCAAGGCGTTCGGCGACAAGGTGGTGCTGGACGGCATCGACCTCGACGTGCCCGCCGGCTCCTCGCTGGTGGTGATCGGCGGCTCCGGATCGGGCAAGTCGGTGCTGCTGAAATGCATCCTTGGCCTGCTCGACGCCGACGCCGGCAGCATCGAGATCGACGGCCAGGACGTGCTGCGGCTGGACCGCCGCGCGCGTGAGGCGATCCGGGCGCGGATCGGCATGCTGTTCCAGAACGGCGCGCTGTTCGACAGCCTGCCCGTTTGGGAGAACGTGGCCTTCGGCCCGCTCGCGCAGCGCAAGCTGGACCGCCCCGCCGCCCGCGCCCGTGCCGCCGAGGTGCTGGCGCAGGTGGGCCTCGCCGCCAGCGTCGGCGACCTGTCGCCCGCCGAGCTGTCCGGCGGCATGCAGAAGCGGGTGGCGCTGGCCCGCGCCATCGCCGGCCAGCCCGACATCCTGTTCTTCGACGAGCCGACCACCGGCCTCGACCCGATCATGGGAGCGGTGATCGACGGCCTGATCATGGACTGCGTGAAGCGCCTGGGCAGCACCGCCATCGCCATCACCCACGACATGGCCAGCGCGCGGCGCATCGGCGATCGGGCGGCGATGCTGTTCCGTGGCAGGCTGGTCTGGACCGGGCCGGCCAGCGCGTTGCTGGACAGCGGCAACGCCATGGTCGACCAGTTCACCCATGGCCGGCGCGAGGGGCCGATCCAGATGGAGTTGCGGAAGTAGCGGCGCTCAGCAGGCGATCACCTCGACATGCCCCTGCTCGGCATAGGCGATCAGCTTGCGGTCCCGCGTGATCAGCGGGACGTTCATCATCCGGGCGGTGGCGACCATCAGCCGGTCGGCCGGATCGCCATGGATATCGCCGGGCAGGATCGCGGCGTCGATGGCGATGTCGGAGGTGTTGAGCGCCTGGCGTATCCCCACCCCGGTCAAGGCACGCCTGAACCAAGTCTTCGGGTCCGGCGCGAACAGGCGGGTCTTGCCGTCCTCCGAGCGTCGCCGACTCGCCATGCCCACCTCCCAGGCCGAGACGAGCGATACGAACACACCGTCATGCTGCCCGGCATGGAGGATGCCCGCCATCGCCGGCCTGGACAGGGGATTGCCGTTGACGAGCCAGATCAAGGCGCAGGTGTCGAGCAGAACGCCGGGCGCGGCCCTCAACTGTGCAGGATACCGGAAGCCGCCAGGAACGGCTCGTCGCACATCGGTTCGGTCAGGTCGAGATCGTCGGGCAGGTCCACCGATCCACGCATGAAGCCGTGCAACCCCAGCATGTCCGCCTCGGTGACCGCAGGCGCCACCAGTTCGGCCACGATGATCCCGCGCTTGGTGATGACCACCTTCTCGACCTCGCGGCGGTTCACGCGGTCGAGTATGTCGAGGCATTTCGCCTTGAACTCGGTCGCGGTAATGGTCTCGACACTCATGCCGCATCGCTCCATATAGTCAGATGAGATGACCAGTTATCACGAATGACCAACTGGAAAACAGCACTTCCTCGCCTGGTGCCGGATCGACCCGCCTCGCAGGACCGCAAGCCTCCCTTCCCCTTCGGAGCCGCATCATAGCCAAGCCCGCTCCCCGCTTCGTCTGCCAATCCTGCGGCGCCGTCACCGGCAAGTGGGCCGGGCGCTGCGAGAGCTGCGGCGAGTGGAACACCATCATCGAGGACGCGGGCGCCGCCGCCGGGCCGGGCCTCGCCGCCGCCGCGAAGTCGCCGGCATCGCGCAGGATCGCGTTCGTGGACCTGGCCGGCAGCGCCGAGCCGCCGCCGCGCGCGGCCACCACCATCGCCGAACTCGACCGCGTGCTGGGGGGCGGCCTGGTTGCGGGATCGGCCATCCTGCTGGCGGGCGATCCCGGCATCGGCAAGTCCACGCTGCTGCTGCAAACCGCCGCCGCCCTCGCCCGCACCGGCAAGCGCGTCCTGTATATCTCCGGGGAGGAGGCGGTCGAGCAGGTGCGGCTGCGCGCCCGCCGGCTGGGCCTCACCGACGCCCGGCTGGAACTCGCCGCCGCCATCAACCTGCGCGAGATCGCGGCCACGCTGGACGGCGAGACCGAGGCCACCCTGGTCGTCATCGACAGCATCCAGACCATGTGGCTGGACAGCATCGACTCGGCGCCGGGCACGGTGTCGCAGGTGCGCGCGTGCAGCTTCGAGCTGATCCGGCTGGCCAAGACGCGCAACTTCGCCGTGGTGCTGGTCGGCCACGTCACCAAGGAGGGCGCCATCGCCGGGCCGCGCGTGCTGGAGCACATGGTCGACGCCGTGCTGTATTTCGAGGGCGACCGTGGCCACCAGTTCCGCATCCTGCGCGGGGTGAAGAACCGCTTCGGCGCCACCGACGAGATCGGCGTGTTCGAGATGACCGACCGTGGCCTGGCCGAGGTCGCCAACCCGTCCGCTCTGTTCCTGGCCGAACGGCGCGGCAACATCTCCGGCAGCGCGGTGTTCGCGGGACTGGAGGGCACCCGCCCGGTGCTGGTGGAAATTCAGGTGCTGCTGGCGGCCAATCCGGGCGGCACCCCGCGCCGCTCGGTGATCGGCTGGGACAGCGGGCGGTTGGGCATGTTGCTGGCGGTGTTGGAATCCCGCTGCGGGCTGCGGCTGGGCGCCACCGACGTGTACCTCAACGTCGCCGGCGGATTGCGCATCACCGAGCCGGCGGCCGACCTCGCGGTGGCGGCGGCGATCGCCTCGGCGGCGTCGGACCAGCCGACCGACCCCGGCTCGGTCTATTTCGGCGAGGTCGGGCTGTCCGGCGAGATCCGCCAGGTGGCGCAGGCGGAGGCGCGGCTGAAGGAGGCGCAGAAGCTGGGTTTCGAGCAGGCCTACCTGCCGCGCCGGGTGGCGCGCGGCAACCGGCCGCTGGCCGCCCCGGAAGGCATCAGCCTGCGCGAGATCGGCCATCTGTCCGACCTGGTGGCGCGGTTCGGCAAGGCCGCGACGGGCAAGGCCGGTCCCGACAGGGCCGATACCGGCAAGGCCAATGCCGGCAAGGCTGGCAAGCCTGCCCCCGCTGCGGATATACAGCGCGGCACATGACGCTTTCTCGACCCCCGAACGCCCGACTCCTGAACGCCCGACCCCTGAACGCATCGGATCGCCGCACGTGAACTGGGTCGACCTCGTTGTCATTGCCGTCGTGATCGTCTCCGGGCTGCTCGCCCTCATGCGCGGCTTGGTACGCGAGCTGCTCGGCATCGCCGCCTGGGTCGGCGCCGTGGCGGCGGCCACCTGGGCGTTCCCGATCGTGCAGCCATCCTTCCGCCAATGGATCGGCAACCCGGAACTGGCCGACCCGGCCGCTTTCCTGGCGGTGTTCGTGCTGGCGCTGGTCGTGCTGTCGATCGTGGCCAGCCTGCTCGGCGGCGTGGTGCGCGACTCGGCGCTGGGCGGGGTCGATCGCACGCTCGGCATGGTGTTCGGCCTGCTGCGCGGGGCTGTCATCGTCATCGCCGCCTATGTCGGCCTGGGCATGGTCATGGCCCCGGACCGCTGGCCGGAGCCTTTGATGCAGGCGCGGACGCTACCATATGCCTATGCGGGCGCGGTCTGGACCGCCCGGTTGCTGCCGGTCGACTATCGGCCGAACGTCCGCCCGCCGCCAGGGGCAGCCGCCCCGAAATCCGAGGAACTGTTGCAGCCGCAGCCGCAGGGAAGCGCCATTGGCAAGCCCTGATCCG
>JAYTQW010000516.1:0-13017 GCA_043746535.1 Rhodospirillales bacterium | reverse complement strand
TCCCGTGCGACGGCGACGCCAACGCCGCCTGGGCGATGTCGGACGGCGTCGGCGGCCCCGGCCAGCTCGGCTACATGGCCGGGTACTTCACCGTCCTCTAAGGCAGGCGGGCGAGGCGCGTGCCTCGCCGCTACTCGATTTCCATCTCGAGTGCCAATGAGGGGGCATCCAAGCCAAGCAATGCATCGGCGGATGCGGACTCCAGCCTATCGACGCTGCTCAAGGCGCGCCTTGCGATCCTGTTGCGCTTTACCGTGTCGTCGATGCCCTTGCTCAGCAAGTCTGCCCGTTTCGCCAGGGAGTCGAGCGAGAGGTCCATCTTGTCCCATTCGGTGCGGACCGCGCCGAGCAGCCGCTGGATCTCGACCGCCTTGGACTCCAGCGTCAACGTGGCGTGGCCGACGCGGATGGTGTGCAGGAACGCTGGCAGCAGGCTCGGCCCCATGATGACCACGTTGTGCTCGTGGCGCACGCCCTGGATCAGCCCCGGCACCCGCGCCACCTCGGCGAACAGGCTGTCGGACGGCAGGTACAGGATGGCGAACTCCACCGTGCGCGGCGGCTGGATGTATTTGGAGCAGATGCGCCCGGCCTCGGTCCTGATGCGCGCGCCCAGCGCCCGCCGCGCCGTCGCCTCGTCGTCACGGGCCCCGGCCTCGCCGGCCTGCAACAGGCGGTCGTAGTCCTCGATCGGGAACTTGGCGTCGATGGCGAGCCAGATCTCGGTCTCGCTCTTGGTCGGCACCCGCAGCGCGAACTCCACCACCTCGCCACCGCCGTCGCGGCCCAGCTTCAGGTTGCGCTCGAACGCGCCGGCATGCAGCACGTCCTCCAGGATCGCGCCCAGTTGCGCCTCGCCCCAGCCGCCGCGCGACTTCACGTTGCTGAACAGCCGCTTCAGGTCGCCGACCTGGCTGGCCACGGCGGCAACCTCGCCGATGGATTTCTGCACTTCGGAGAACTGCTCGGCGACACGCTTGAAACTTTCGCCGACCTGCTTCTCCAGCGCCGCCTGCAACTTCTCGTCGACCGCGCGGCGCATGTCCTCCAGCTTGGCCTCGTTGGCGGCGCGCATCTCCTCCAGCTTGGCGCCGACCAGGGCGCGCAACTGTTCCTGCTCCTCGCGCAGCCGGATGCCGAAGCCGTCCATGGCGGCCTGCAAGCGGGTCGATTGCGTCTCACGCTGGTCCTCCAGCAGCTTTCGCACGGCGGCATGGCTGGACGCCGCCGCGCCGTCCATCTGCTCCAGCCGCAGCCGTTGCGCCTCGCCGAAACGGCTCAGTTCCTGCGCCTGCGCCAGCGTGCCGGCCTGGACCCTGTCGAACGCGGCGGCGAGGCCCTCGCTGGTGCCGCGCGCGATTTCCTGGCGCAACGCGCCGCCCAGGTCGTGCAACTGCGCGCGCAGCCGCTCGGTGTCGTCGCGCAAGCGTTGCTCGAACTCGGCCAGCGGCGCGGCCCCGGACGGGCGCAGCAGCACCATCAGAACCAGGCAGGCCACCGCGACGGCGGCGACGATATACAGGGCAAGATCTGGGGTCATGCGCGTTCCTAGGCGATCTGCAGCTCCTGCAACACCTTTTCGAGTTCGGCGAAGCTCGGCATGTGCTGGTTCGGTGCCATCTTGCGCCCGGTCTCGACGCTGACCTGCGGCGCGTTGCCGTGCAGGTGGGCCACCAGCACGGCGCGGATGACTTCGAGGAACTGCGCCTCCTCCTCGACGATGCCCTTGATGCGGCCCGCGAACGGGCCGGCCATGCCATAGGCCAGCAGCACGCCGAGGAAGGTGCCGACCAGGGCGCCACCGATCATCGCCCCCAGCACGGCGGGCGGCTCGCTGATATGCGACATGGTCTTGATGACGCCCAGCACCGCCGCGACGATGCCCAGCGCCGGAAGGCCGTCGGCCATGGTCTGCAAGGCATGGCTGCCGTGCAGGTGCTCATGCAAAGTCTTGCGCAGCTCCCGACCCATCACGTCCTCGATCTGGTTGGGGTCGTCGGCGTTCATGCCGACCATGCGCAGGTAGTCGCAGATCAGCGCGGAAACCTGATGGTTCTTGGATATCTTCGGGAACTTCTGGAATGCGGCGCTGCTGTCCGGCTGTTCGATATGCACCTCCAGCGCCATCGCGCCCTTGGTGCTCGCCAGCCGCACGAAGAAGAACAGCAGGCTCAGCAACTCGATGTAGTCGGCCTTCTTGTAGGCCGCGCCCTTTATCATCTTACCCAGGTCGCCGAGTGTATGCTTCACGTTGTGCATGCTGTTGGACATGACGAAGGTGGCGATCGCGGCGCCGCCGATCGTCAGCATTTCGAACGGGATCGCCTCCATCAGCACGCCCATGCTGCCGCCGGACGCCATGTAGCTGCCGAACACGCAGACCAGCAGGAACACCAGCCCGCCGATGGTCAGCATGCGCGACCGCCGTCGCCCGCCGCGACGGCCGCATGTCCGTGGCTCATCTCGTGGTTTTCGTCACGGGCCAGGAGGCACCGTGCGCAGCACCACGATGGCGATGCGCCGGTTGGCCGCAGCCAACGGTTCGGCCGGCAGCAGCGGATCGCGGTCGGCGCTGCCCGTGACACTGTGGAAACGGTCCTCCCGCAGGCCGCCCTCGATCAACAGCCGCCGCGTCGCCAGCGCCCGCTCGCTCGACAGCTCCCAGTTGCTCTTGCCGCCGGCGCTGTATGGGCGGGCGTCGGTATGGCCGGAGATCGCCAAGGCCTCCGACAGCGGCGCCAGCAGCGTCGCCACCTTGCGCAGCAGCGCCGCCGCGCGGTCGCTGATCGCCGACGAGCCGTTGGCGAACATCGGCACGCGGTCGGCATCGAGCAACTGGATGCGCAGCCCCGCCGGAGTCATGTCGATGGCCAGTTGCTGTTGCAGGTCGGCCAGCGCCGGGTCGTCGCGGATCGCCTGCCGGATCTGCGTCGCCACCGTCTCCAACGCCGCGCGCTCCCGCCGGGCCAGTTCCGCGCGCAGCGACGCCTCGTCCACGGCGGCGGGATCGGTGGCGGCGGCATCCACGCGGGCCGCCGAACCGGATGCCGCCTGCGCCAGGTATGCCTCGCGCGTGGCCGCTTGCGCCGCCACCGCCGCTTGGCCACCGCCGGCCGGGTTGACGTCGGGCGCATTGGCGACCGGGCCGGTGGCGGTGGCGGCGTCGCCGGCAGAGGAGGTCGTGCGCGGCGCGGCGGCCGCGTTCTGCTCGGGATCGCCGTCCGCGCCCATGGTCAGCGGCGTCAGCTTGGTCTGCACAATCGACACCTGGCCGCGATCCGACACCAGCGAGCCATCGTCGTTCGGGGTGTGGCCGCCGAACGGCTGGCCGCTGCCCGATGCGCTGCGGCTCATGATGTTGCTCGGCGCGAAGTAGTCCGCCAAGCCCTGCCGCTGCGTCTGGGTGGTGGCGTTGAGCAGCCACATCAGCAGGAAGAACGCCATCATGGCGGTCACGAAATCGGCGTAGGCGACCTTCCAGGCGCCGCCATGATGCGCGGCACTCGCCTCCTCACGCCGGATGACGATGATCGGCCGCAGATTCTTCGCAGGTTTCGCCATGGTTCCCCCGACCCGAGTCGCGCAGTCGTGGGGCGAGGATGGCGGGGGCAGGTTAAACCGAGGCTAATTGGCCGCCAGGGCGCGGGCGAACACCGCCGGATCGACATTGCCGCCGCTCAGCACCAGGCCGACCACGCGGCCGCGCGCCTGGAACTTGCCGGCGAGCAGGGCCGCGAGGCACACGGCGCCGCCCGGCTCCACCACCAGCTTCAGGTGGACGAAGGCGAACGCGATGGCCGCCAGCACCTCCGCATCCGTCACCACGATGCCAGGCGACAGCCGGGCGCGGTTGACGGCGAAGGTCAGCTCGCCGGGCTGGTGGGCCAGCAGCGCATCGCACAGCATCGAGCCGCCCGGCGGGTTGGGCGTGCGCTCGCCGGCCAGCAGCGAGCGCGCGGTGTCGTCCCAGCCATCCGGCTCCACCGGATGCACGGCGGTGGCGGCCGAGACCCCCTCCAATGCCAGCGCGCAGCCGGCGATCAGGCCGCCGCCGCCGGTGCAGACCAGCAGCGCATCCATCGCGAGACCGGCGGCCCGCGCGTCGGCGGCCAGTTCCAGCGCCAGCGTGCCCTGCCCGGCGATGACGTGCGGATGGTCGAACGGCGGCACCAGGGCGGCGCCGGTGCGCTGCGCGTGATCGCGCGCCAACGCCTCGCGGTCGTCGCGCACGCGGTCGTATGGGATGATCGCGGCTCCCCAGGCGCGGGTCGCGTCGGCCTTGATGCGCGGCGCGTCGGCCGGCATGTAGATGGTCGCCTGAGCGCCCACCGAGGCCGCCGCGCATGCCACCGCCTGCCCATGGTTGCCGGATGAGTGCGTGACGACGCCGCGCGCCAGGGTCGCCGCGTCCAGTTGGCGAATGGCGTTGGTGGCGCCGCGCAGCTTGAAGCTGCCGGTCCGCTGCAACGGCTCCGCCTTCAACAGGACGGTGCCGCCGGTCAGCGCGTCGAGCCGGGCGTGGCGCAGCATCGGCGTGCGGACGATGTGGGGCGCCAGCCGGATCGCGGCGGCGGCAACGTCGTCATGGGTCGGAAGCTGCATCGCGCGTCTCCTGGTGCGGTCTCGGCAACGCCACGATCGGCTCGGCCCCGCTGCGTCCGGTTACAAGGTAAAGGCGTTCGGTTTCCGCCACCATGCCGTGCCGCGCGCGCGCCACGTCGGCCAAGCGGACGATGCCGCTCCAATCGCCTGTATCCGGCGTGTCCGCCCGCCGCGCGCTGCGCACCAGGATGCCATCGCGCCCGGCCACCAGCGCCGCCGCGTCCGGCAGGCGGAACAGCGCCCAGCGCGCGTCGACGCCCAGCACCGGCAGCGAGCGTGGCAGCAGCCGCGCCAGGATCGCCGCCTGCCCGTAATTGTCCGCCGCCACGAACGCCGCGTGCTCACGCGCCGCCACGGCCGCGATGTCGGCGGCGAGGGCATTCCAGCCGCCGACACGCATCAGCGTCGGGTCATACGGCATCGGGATCGCGGCGGCCCCGGTGATCGCCTGCAACCACACCGCCAGCGTCGCCGCCAGCCCAACCACGATGCCGGCGAGGTTCCAGCGCCGCCAGCCGGCTCCCAGCCCCGCCGCCGCCAGCGCGGCGCCCGGATAGATCACCGAGGGCCAGTTCGCCTGCACCCGATCACCCAGCGCGTGTTGCAGGAACACCATTGCCGGGATCGCCGTGCAGGCGGCAAGCAGGGCCGCCGCGCGCTCACCGGCCCAGGCGCGCCGCGCCGCCATGACGCTCCCGGCCACCAGCGTCACCGCCAGCAGCGGGGTCGCGAAGCCGAGTTGCCCGCCCAGCAACTCGGCGGTGAACTGTAGCGCGCGCGCCGGCTCCCAGTCGCCCACGCGGCCGCCCTGGCGCACGACGCTGATCCAGCCATGCGCCGCGTTCCACGCCAGCACCGGCGCGAACAATGCCGCCGCCACCGCCAGCCCGGCCCAGGGCGGCCAGCGGACAAGCCAGCCGCGCAGGCTGGGCACCGCCAGCAGCCATGCCAGCACGGCGGGCGCCAGCAGGGCGGCGGTGTATTTGCTGTCGAGCGCCAAGCCGCCCGCCGCCCCCGCCACCAGCCACCAGCGCCTGTCGCCGGTGGCGAGCATGCGGCCCAGCGCCCACAGGCAGGCGGTCCAGAACAGCAGCAGCGGGGTATCGGGTGTCATCGTCACCGCGCCGACGCCGAACAGCAGCGTGCAGTTGAGCAAGCCCGCCGCCACGATGCCCCGGTCGACACCACGCTCGACACCACGCTCGGTGCCCCGCTCGACGCCACGACCCGCCGGACCCTCTGGCAGCAGGTCGCGCGCCGCCAGCGCCAGCAGCCAGGAGCCGAGCGCCGCCGCCAGCGGCCCCAGCAGCCGCACGCCGAGCGGGTTGTCGCCGGCCAGCATGGTGCCGATGCGTATCCACAGCGCCACCATCGGCGGATGATCGGGATACCCCGGCGCCAGCGCGCGCGACCACACCCAGTAATACGCCTCGTCCGGCGAAAGCGGGGTCAGGCCCGCCACCAGCAACCGTGCCGCGGTCAGCGCCGCCAGCAGGCACGCCGCCGGCTTCGGTCCCAGCCGCAGTCTCAGAACGGGACGCCCGACCGGCTCAGGCTGGTGCGGATGGTCTGCAGCGTCTGCACCCGGCTGACGTTGGGGGCGCCGGTCAGCCGCTGCGTCAGGGTGTTCTCGTGCGCGGTGTCGCGCGCCACCAGCCGCAGCAGGAAATCGCCGCCGCCCCGGATCATGTGGCACTCGCGCACCTCCGGCCAGCCGCCGGTCAGCGCCTCGAACGCCGACAGCACCACCTCCTTCTGGCTCTCCAGCCCGACGATGGCGAAGAAGGTGATCTCCCACCCCAGCGCCTGCGGGTCGGTGTCGGCGTGGTAGCCGCGAATGAGGCCGGTCTCCTCCAGCCGGCGCACCCGGCGCAGGCAGGGCGGCGCCGAGATGCCGGCGCGGCGCGCCAGCTCCACGTTGGTCATGCGGCCGTCGGCCTGCAACTCGTCGAGGATGCGGCGGTCGATGGCGTCGAGCGCGTGCCCGTCCGCGCCCGCCTCCGGCGGTGCCGCGGCCTCGCCGCTGATCGGTGCCGACTTCATTTGTTCGTGCTTGCCATGACCTGCGCAATATCATTCCATATTGTGGCCTCGCAAGGGCGGTGGTGGAACGCTCGCTTGTTCCGTGGCCCGCCTCACCGATATGGGTGACAGGTTATTTGTGGATTGACGCGCATGTCCGAGACCAAGCGAACCCGCCTCCTGATCATCGGCGCCGGCCCGGCCGGCTACACCGCCGCCATCTATGCCGCCCGCGCCGGGCTGGAGCCGATGCTGGTGGCCGGGTTGCAGCCGGGCGGGCAGTTGACCATCACCACCGAGGTCGAGAACTACCCCGGCTTCGCCACCGCGATCCAGGGACCGTGGCTGATGGAACAGATGGCGGCGCAGGCGGCGCATGTCGGCACCACCATGGTTTCCGACATCGTCACCGAGGTCGATTTCAGCCGCCGCCCGTTCCGCTGCGTCGGCGACGGTGGCGACATCTACCTGGCCGAGTGCGTGGTGATCGCCACCGGGGCGCAGGCGCGCTGGCTGGGGCTGCCGAGCGAGTCGGCGCTGCAAGGCTTCGGCGTCTCCGCCTGCGCCACCTGCGACGGCTTCTTCTTCCGGGGCAAGCGGGTCGCCGTGGTCGGCGGCGGCAACACGGCGGTGGAGGAGGCGCTCTACCTCACCCATCACGCCGAGAGCGTCACCCTGATCCATCGCCGCGACAGCCTGCGCGCCGAGAAGATCCTGCAACGCCGGCTGTTCGCGCATCCGAAGGTGCGGGTGCTGTGGAACCAGGTGGTGGAGGAGATCACCGCCGACCCGAGCGGCGCCGGCGTCGACGGCATCCGGCTGCGTGACGCGCTGTCCGGCGAGACCACCCAGGTTCCGGTCGACGGCGTGTTCATCGCCATCGGCCACACCCCCACCACCGCCGCGTTCCGTGGGCAGGTGGCGCTGGACACCGAGGGTTATGTGCTGACCAGCCCCGGCACCACCCGCACGTCGGTGCCGGGTGTGTTCGCGGCGGGGGATGTGCAGGATAAAATATGGCGTCAGGCGGTGACGGCAGCGGGAACTGGTTGCATGGCGGCGCTGGAAGCCGAAAAGTATCTTGCCGAGGCCGACTCGGTGGTGGACAGCGCGGCGCACGCGCTGGCGGCCGATTGAACGTGGCCGTCGCTGGCCCACAGGCGACTAGGGGCGGTGGCGCGCACCGTACAGATCGAAGGATATGAGCGGCATGGATTGGGACAAGCTGCGGGTGTTTCACGCGGTGGCGGAGGCCGGCAGCTTCACCCATGCCGGCGACACGCTGAACCTGAGCCAATCCGCCGTCTCGCGCCAGATCTCGGCGCTGGAGGAGGCGTTGCAGGTGCCGCTGTTCCATCGCCACGCGCGCGGCCTGATCCTGACCGAACAGGGCGAGAGCCTCAACCGCACCGTGCGGGAGGTGTTCGCCAAGCTGGCGATGACCGAGGCGCTGCTGACCGAGAGCCGCGAGAAGCCGGCCGGGCGATTGAAGGTGACCACCACCGTCGGCTTCGGCGCGTCGTGGCTGGCGCCGCGCGTGCAGGCGTTCCTCGACATGTACCCCGATGTCACCATGAACCTGGTGCTGGACGACACCGACCTCGACCTGGCGATGCGCGAGGCCGACGTCGCCATCCGCATGCACCCGCCCAAACAGCCGGACCTGGTGCAGCGCCACCTGATGGCGATCGAGTGGCACATCTGCGCCTCCGCCGCCTACCTCGCCAAGAACGGCACGCCGACCACCATCGAGGATCTGGACAAGCACCGGCTGATCCTGTTCGGCGACTACCACCCCCCGGTGATGGACGTGAACTGGCTGGCGGCACTGGGCCGCAGCCCCGGCCAGCCGCGCCGGGCGCTGCTGGAGGTCAACAGCCTCGCCGCGATGACCATGGCGGTGAAGTCCGGCCTCGGCATCGCTGCCCTGCCCGACTACATGGCGCAGGAGGCGGAGAGCGGCCAGGATGGCTTGATCCGGCTGCTGCCCGAACTGAAGGCGCCCAAGGTGGACGTGTATTTCGTCTATCCCGAGGAGTTGCGCAGCAGCAAGCGGGTGGCGGTGTTCCGCGACTTCCTGCTGTCGCGGCTGAACGGGCGCAATGGTTGAGTCGCGGCTAAGAAGCTGCCTCACATTGCCTTGACCAGCGCGGCCTGAACCCAGGCGGACCTTGTCCGTAATCTCCCGCAGCCAAGGGAGACAGACATGAGCGACGCGAACGGCAATCCAATCCACGAAATCTATCACACCGGCCTGCGCAACATGCACGCGCTGGAGATGAACGCCATCGAGCTGACCGAGCGTCAGGTCGAGCGGCTTGAGCATTACCCGGAGATGGCCGCGCGCCTGCGGCAGCACAGGACCGAGTCCGAACAACAGGCGCAGCGGCTCGAAGCCATCCTGCAACGCCACGGCACCAGTTCGTCCGCCGCCAAGAACGCGGTGACTTCGGTGATGGGCAATGTCGCCGCAGCACTGCACATGCCGGCAGCGGACGAGATCCTGAAGAATACATTCGCCAACTTTGCCTTCGAGCATCAGGAGATCGCCGGCTACACCAGCCTGATCGCGATGGCCGAGCGCATCGGCGACACCGCCTCGATCGGCCCGCTGCGGCAGTCGCTGGCCGAGGAGGAGTCGATGGCGAAGTTCGTCGGCGAACAGATCGTGCCGACGACGCAGCGCTACATGGACCTGACCGCGGCCGGCGAGAAGGCCAAGGTCTGACGAACGGGGCGAGGGCCACGCCCCTCGCCCTCCCTACGCCGTGATCAGCGTCCCATGCCCGCTCTCGATGAACAGTTCGAGCAGGCACGCATGCGCCTGGCGACCGTCCATGATGACGGCGCCCTTGACCCCTGCGCGGATCGCCTCGACGCAGTTCTCCACCTTCGGGATCATGCCGCCGCTGATGTAGCCGGCGGCGATGCCCGCCTGCACGTCGGCAATGGTCATGTCCTTGATCAGCCGCTTGTCGGCGTCGAGCACGCCCGGCACGTCGGTCAGCATCAACAGCCGCGATGCCCCCAGCGCGCCGGCGATGGCGCCGGCCACGGTGTCGGCGTTGATGTTGTAGGTCTGGCCGTGCGCGTCGACGCCCACGGGGGCGATCACCGGGATCAGCCCGGCGCCGGTCAGCGCGTGCAGCACCCGCACGTCGATATGCTCCGGCTCGCCGACGAAGCCGAGGTCGAGCGCGCTCTCGATCAGGCTGCCGGGGTCCTTCACCATGCGCCGCAGCTTGCGCGCGCGGATCATGCCGCCATCCTTGCCGCAGATGCCGACCGCCAGCGCGCCCGCGCGGTTGATCAGGTTGGCGACATGTTTGTTGACGGTGCCGGCCAGCACCATCTCCACCACCTCGACCATCGCCGCGTCGGTGACGCGCAGGCCATCGACGAAGGTGGACTGGATCGCCAAGCGTTGCAGCATGTCGTTGATCTGCGGCCCGCCGCCATGCACCACCACCGGGTTCACGCCGACCTGCTTCAGCAACGCGATGTCGCGCCCGAACATCTCCGCCAGC
Source organism: Rhodospirillales bacterium (assembly GCA_043746535.1). Lineage (GTDB taxonomy): Bacteria > Pseudomonadota > Alphaproteobacteria > Acetobacterales > Acetobacteraceae > CAVRQM01. Next base: position 2,866 of record JAYTQW010000516.1, on the reverse strand, counting down.
CGCTGGTCGCCCATGGCGTGCCCGCCATACTTGATGACGATGGTCTCGCCGGCATAGCGGCGCATGAACGGCAGCGCGTGGACCAGGATGCGCGCCTGCTCCTCGGCGGTCTCGAGGATCGGCAGGTCGAGCGGGTCGAGTGGTATGGGGGTCTGTAGCGTCACGCAAGCCTCGGATGCTGCCGCCACGGGTTGTGCGAAGTGCTTGCGCGTCCGTCAAGACAGGCGTGGCAATATGCCCTGGGCACGCTTGCCTGACCTGGCCTTTTCAGGGCGTCATCGTCATGGCGGGTGGTTGGTACAAGACTTCGTTCATCTTTTTCCGGCATGAGCGGACAGCTCACCGGAAGGCGTCGCCTCATGGTCTCACTCTATCTGACGCCCTTGCAGATGGCGGCAATCCCGACCGCCATCCTGGCCAGTTGGAGCTCGCGTGAGATCGGGGCGCTGAACACGGCGCAGGTGGCGGCGCTGAAACCGGCGCAGGTTGCGGCCCTCACCTCCAACGAGGTCGCGGCGCTGTCGAACGCGCAGGTCGCGGCGGTTTCGGTCGCCAGTGTCGCGGTGTTGACGCTCTCGCAACTGAATGAGATGGGCGGCACGCAGGCCGAGCTGACCACGGCGCAGTTCGGGGCACTCGGCACCAGTGTCATCGCCGGCCTCGGCAGCCAGCAACTCGCCGCGTTGACCACCGGGCAGGTCGGCGCCCTGAGCGGTGGCCAGGTTGCCGCCATCGCCGACTCCGCCGTGGCGCAGCTATCAGACACCCAGTTCGCGGCGCTCTCGCCTGCCGGCATCGGTGGGCTGAGCACCGCCGGCATCGCCGCCCTGAGCGGCGCCAGGCTGGGCGCCCTGAGCACGGCGCAGGTGGCGGGGCTTGGCTCGGCCCAGGTCGCCGCATTGTCCAGCGCCGCTGTCGCCGGATTGTCCAGCGCGCAACTGACGGCGGTGTCGGCGGCTGGGATGGCGGGCCTCGACGTGACCGCGCTCGGCACCGGCCAGGCGGCGGCGCTGACGCCGGGCCAGGTGTTCGCGCTGGGATCGAACCAGGTCGCCGCATTGCCCAGCGCCAGCTTCGCCGCCCTCGGCGACAGCCAGATCGCCGCGTTGTCGGTGGCCGGCATCACCGGGCTGTCGACCGCCAGCGTCGCGGGCCTCGGCACGGCACAGATCGCCGACCTCGGCACCATCCAGGTGCAGGCGCTGGCGACCGCGCAGATCGCCGCCCTCAACGTCGCCGTCATTGCCGCGTTGAGCACCGCGCAACTGGCTGTGCTGACCTACACGCGGGTTCAGGCGCTGGCGCCCGCACAGGTGGCGGCACTGACCACCGGGCAGGTCGACAGCCTCGGCACCAAGCAGGTGTTGGCACTGGCATCGGCGCAACTGGCGGCGCTGACCACTGCGCAGTTGGCCTCGTTGCAGGCCACGCAATCCGACCCGTTCACCGCCGCGCAACTCGGCCAGTTGACGCAGGCGCAACTGGGGGCACTGTTCGGCTGACCGGCGGCGGGCCATAACGCGGCCCCAACCTGGAGCAGCGACCATGGCCGAACCCATTTTCACCGAGACCGAGTCAGGCCTGAAATACCACGACGAGGTGGTGGGCGACGGCGCCACGCCCACCGCCGGCCAGATGGTCACGGTCCACTACACCGGCTGGCTGGACGCGGCCGGCCAGAAGGGCAAGCAGTTCGACAGTTCGCGCGACCGGGGCCGGCCGTTCAGCTTTACGCTGGGCGCGCAGGAGGTGATCTCCGGCTGGGATATCGGCGTCGCCAGCATGGCCGTCGGCGGCAAGCGCACGCTGCTGATCCCGCCGCAGCACGGCTACGGCGCGCGCGGGGCCGGTGGCGCGATCCCGCCCAACGCCACGCTGATCTTCGATGTGGAGCTGCTGTCGATCCGCTGACGGCTACGTGCCGATGATGGTGCGGCGGTACAGGTCCAGCACCGCCGGCGCGTCGACGCCGAAGCAGACGCTGTGGACCGGGCGGCCATCCCAGGCGCCGGGGGCGAACGATTGGCCCTCCGGCGCCAGGATGGTCTGGCCGTCGGCGATGCCGCCCGAGACGACGCGGATGCCGCCGCGCTCGGTGCGGAACAGGCTGCGGTCGATCAGGTAGGCGACCGCCGAGGAGTCGTGGACGAAGCAGCCCTCGATCCCGGCGCGGGCCGAGTAGAACGCGGTGTAGAACCGCGAGATGTCCCAGATGAACCGGCCCGCCTCGCCGCCCTGGTCGCGCAGGACGGCGAGGTAGGCGTCGTCCATCCGCACCTGTAGCGTGACATCCAGGCCGACCACGGTGATGGGCCACGCTGCGCCGAACATCAGGTCGGCGGCCTCCGGATCGCCGTGGATGTTGGCCTCCGCCACCGGCGTCACGTTGCCGCCGGTGCTGTGGCGCCCGGCACCGTTGCGCCCGAAGCCGCCGCCCATGATGACGACCTCGCGCACCAACCCGGCGATGTCGGGCGCCTCCCGCAACGCCAGCGCCAGGTTGGTCATGCGGCCCACGGCGACGATCGTGATCTGGTGCGGGTTCTGGCGCACCGTGTCGATAATGAAGCGGTGCGCCGTCTGCTCGATGGCGGCGACCGCAAGCTGTTCCGGCAGGGCGATATCGCCCAGGCCGTTGTGGCCATGCACGAAGTAAGGCGGCTTGTCCGCATTCCGCAGCAGCGGCTGGCCGGCGCCGCGCGCCACCGGGGCCGGGATGGCGAAACGCTGCTTCAGGTACAGCGCGTTGAACGTGGTCTGCTCGATCGTGGCATTGCCCAGCACGGTGGTGACGCCGACCAGATCGATGGCCGGGTGAAGGTGCAGGAACAGCAGCGCCATGGCGTCGTCCACGCCCGGATCGGTG
>JAYTQW010000515.1:0-4095 GCA_043746535.1 Rhodospirillales bacterium | reverse complement strand
ACCGAGGACGAGGTGCGCTTCTTCGTCCACGGCGCCGGCGACTTCATCATGCATGCCGATGGCCGCGTGTGGGACGCGCATTGCACCCAGGGCGACCTGATCAGCGTGCCGGCCAATATCCGGCACTGGTTCGACGCCGGCGAGCGGCCGTTCTTCACCGCGCTGCGGGTGTTCACCGACACCTCCGGCTGGGTGCCGCACTACACCGGCGACACCGTCAGCGAACGCTTTCCCGCCGTCTAAGCGCCCCGATGATGCCGGTCGCCGCCGTGCTGACCGATATCGAGGGCACCACCACCCCGATCGCCTATGTGCGCGACCGGCTGTTCCCGTTCGCCCGTGCCCGTCTGGCCGACTTCCTGGCGGCGCACGGCGACGATCCGGTGGTACAGGCCGAGTTGGCGGCAACCCGGCGGCTCGCGCCCGAGGCGCCCGCGCTGGATACGCTGATCCGCTGGATCGACGCCGACGCCAAGGCCACGCCGCTGAAGACGCTGCAAGGGTTGATCTGGGCGGAGGGCTACGCCAGCGGCGGGTTGCAGGCCCAGCTTTACGACGATGTGGCCCCGGCGCTGCGCGCCTGGCACAAGGCGGGGCTGGCGTTGTTCGCCTATTCGTCCGGGTCGGTGGCGGCGCAAAGGCAGATCTTCGGCAGCTCGACGGCGGGCGACCTGACGCCGCTGTTCTCGGGCTTTTTCGACACCCGCATCGGCGGCAAGCGGGAACAGGACAGCTACGACCGCATCGCCATCTCGATTGGCATACCGGTGCCGGAAATCCTGTTCCTGTCGGATGTCGAGGCCGAGTTGGACGCCGCAGCCGCCGCCGGCCTGCGCACCTGCCAACTGGTGCGGGCCGATGATGGCACAATCGCCAGTCCCGCTCATGCCAATGCCGGCACGTTCGGCGATGTGGCCCGACTATTCGGGCTGTCATTGCCCGACTGACACCACAGCTAGTGTCACAATTCGAGTTGTCCACAAGTTTCTGTGTTCGATCTATCGCTATCGGTTGAGTCAGGCGTTACCCACGGCTACCATATTTTGTGTGTAGAGCCAGGGGAGGTCACGAGGTGGAGTGGACCGAGGACATTATCGCGAGGCTTCGCGCGCTCTGGGACGAGGGGCACTCGACCGCCGAGATCGGGCGCCGCCTGGGCGTGACGAAAAATGCAGTGGTCGGCAAGGCGCATCGGCTGGCGCTGCCGCCGCGCCCATCGCCGATTCGGCGCGATATCGGCGACGCGCCGCGCCAGGTGAACCCACGCCGCATCACCGGATCGACGCTGCCGCCGCTGCCCGCCTGCGCCGCGAGCGCATCGAAGCAGGAGGCGCCCGCGCCTTTGGCCCCGGTCAGTGAAGCGGCCAGTGAACCAGTCAGCGAAGCGGCGCAGTCGGTCGAGGCGGCACAGCCCGTCGCGGCTGCGGTTGTGGTTCCGGCGCCAACAGCCGTCGAGTTGGCGCCACCGCCGGCGGCGCAGCGTCCGATCCTGGTGCCGGCGCCGCGCGCGCGCGCCATGTCCGCCTGTTGCTGGCCAATCGGCGAGCCGGGCACCAAATCGTTCCGTTTCTGCGACTCCGACGCGCTGACCAACAAGCCGTATTGCCGCGCCCATGCCCAGCTCGCCTACGTGAAGGTGCGCGACCGCCGCGAGGAGGCTGCCTGACGGTCGTGGCCATGGTTGCGGAACCTTCCGGCCAGCACCCGTTGACCGCAGGGCCGCTTGCGACGACACATGCGGCACTGTCCCTTGGGAGGGGTTCTTTGCACAGTTCCGCCACGCCGCATTCGGCGCTCGATGCCGACGATGTCAGGTCGGCCTACAAGCGCTGGGCCGGGGTCTATGACCTGGCCTTCGGCGGCGTGTCCGCGTGGGGTCGCCGTCATGCCGTCGCCGCCGTCAATCGCCTGCCGGGCCGGCGGGTGCTGGAGGTCGGCGTCGGCACCGGACTGGCGCTGCCGCATTATGGCTCCGACAAGCGCATCACCGGCATCGACCTGTCGCACGAGATGCTGACCCTGGCGCGCCGCCGGGTGCTGGACCGAGGCTTGGCGCGGGTCGAGGCGCTGCACGAGATGGATGCGGAGGCGACCGTGTTCGCCACCGCCAGCTTCGATATCGCGGTGGCGATGTTCGTGGCCTCGGTGGTGCCGAACCCGCGCCGGCTGCTGGAGGAGATGCGCCGCGTGGTGCGTCCGGGCGGCCATCTGCTGTTCGTCAACCATTTCGCGGCCGAGCGTGGGCCGCGCTGGTGGGCGGAGCGGGCGCTGGCGCCGGCGTCGCGCGCGCTGGGCTGGCATCCCGACTTCAAGCCCGCCGCGCTGATGACGCCGGAGGAGACGGCCGCCGCCTCATGGCGGCCGGTGCCGCCGCTCAGCCTGTTCACGCTGGTGCATCTGCCGGTCTGATCGTTATGATCCGGCTGGCTGGCGCGGCGCTGTCGCGTCGTCAACATGCGTGGACCGCAGCCCTGACCAATCCGCGCTCTTGATCTGGACGGGTCGGCGGGGTAGCCCACATGTTGCAATGCGGGACAGTGATGGTCCGCGAAGATCGGGAAATTGTGGCGATGCAACGTTTGCGCCGGCTGACGACGAATTCTGGATGGGCGGCCATGCTGGGCTTTGCCGCCCCGCTGTTGCTGGCCGCCCCGGCGCTGGCGCAGCTCCCGCACAACTGGCAGATGGGCATGCAGACCGCGCACAGCCCGGTCGAGGCGTCGGTGCAGAGCCTGAACGGCCTGGTGCTCTACATCATCACCGCGATCACCGTGTTCGTGGCCGGACTGCTGCTCTGGGTCAGCTTCCGCTACAGCGTCAAGCGCCATCCGACGCCGACCCGCACCAGCCACAACACGTTCCTGGAAGTAGCCTGGACCATCGTGCCGGTGCTGATCCTGGTGGTGATCGCGATCCCGAGCTTCCGGCTGATCTACTTCGAGGACCGCACCCACAACGCCGACATGACGATCAAGGTCACCGGCCACCAGTGGTATTGGGAATACACCTACCCGGACCAGCAGAACCTCGATTTCAGCAGCTACATCGTGCCCGACGACCAGTTGAAGCCGGGCCAGCATCGCCTGCTGGACGTGGACAACCAGTTGGTGCTGCCGGCCGGCAAGAATATCCGCATCCTGACCACCAGCGCCGACGTGATCCACAGCTTCTTTATCCCCAGCCTGGGCGTGCAGCGCTACGCCATCCCCGGCCACACCATCGAGACCTGGGTGAAGATCGACGTGCCCGGCGACTACTACGGCGAGTGCAACCAGATCTGCGGCACCAACCACAGCCGCATGCCGATCTCCGTACATGCTCTGTCGCCGGCCGATTTCACCGCCTGGATCGCCACCGCGAAGGCCAAGTTCGCCGACGGCTCATCCGCTTTGCCCAACAATACGGCCCCGGTGGCCGTTGCACTCGCGCAGCGCTGAACCAGATGTCAGCGCACCAAGGAGACGTTCGATGAGCGCCACGACCCACGAGCCGGTTCACTCGCATGACGACCACGGCCATGCTCCGGGCTTCGTGCACCGCTGGCTGATGTCGACCAACCACAAGGACATCGGCACGCTCTACCTGATGTTCGCGATCTGCGCGGGCCTGGTCGGCGGCGCGCTGTCGATCCTGATGCGCATGGAGCTGGCCAGCCCCGGCATGCGCTTCTTCTCGTCCGGCCAGCAGTGGAATGCGGTCATCACCGCGCACGGCCTCATCATGATCTTCTTTGTGGTGATGCCGGCGATGATCGGCGGGTTCGGCAACTGGTTCGTGCCGATCATGATCGGCGCGCCGGACATGGCTTTCCCGCGCCTCAACAACATCAGCTTCTGGCTGCTGGTGCCGGCGTTCGGCCTTATCCTCGCGGGCCTGTTCACCGGCGATGGCGCCGGGTCCGGCTGGACGCTGTACCCGCCGCTGTCGAACAGCCAATACCAGAGCGGCCCGGCGATGGACTTCACCCTGTTCGCGCTGCATCTGGCCGGCGCCAGCTCGCTGCTCGGCGCCATCAACTTCATCACCACCATCTTCAACATGCGCGCGCCGGGCATGACGCTGCACAAGATGCCGCTGTTCGTGTGGTCGATGCTG
>JAYTQW010000514.1:0-9914 GCA_043746535.1 Rhodospirillales bacterium | reverse complement strand
ACCGAGCGGCTGGCGCTGTACCAGCAATACCTCGCCGCCGGCTCCAGCGACATCGACATCTACGAGATCGACGTGATCTGGCCCGGCGTGCTGGCCACGCATCTGGCCGATCTGACCGGCAAGATCGACCCTGGCGTGCTGGCCACGCACTTCCCCTCGATCGTCGCCAACAACACGGTGGGCGGCAAGCTGCTGGCGCTGCCGTTCTTCACCGATGCCGGCCTGCTGTACTATCGCAAGGATCTGTTGGCACAGTACGGCTTCAAGCCGCCAAAGACCTGGGCGGAGCTGGAGACGGCGGCAAAGGCGGTGCAGGAGAAGGAGCGCGCGGCCGGGCATGGCGACATGCAGGGCTTCGTCTGGCAGGGCAAGGCGTATGAGGGGCTGACGGTCGACGCGCTGGAATGGGTCGCGTCCTCGCAGGGCGGCACCATCGTCGGCACCGACGGCAAGGTGACCATCAACAACCCGAACGCGGCGAAGGCGCTCGACCGCGCCGCCGGCTGGGTCGGCACCATCTCACCGAAAGGCGTGCTGAACTACACCGAGGAGGAGGGGCGCGGCGTGTTCCAGTCGGGCAACGCCGTGTTCATGCGCAACTGGCCGTATGCCTGGTCGCTGGGCCAGAGCGAGGGCAGCCCGGTGCGCGGCAAGATCGGCGTGTCGGCGCTGCCCGCCGGCGAGGGCGGCACCAGTGCGGCGGTGCTGGGCGGCTGGCAGATGGCGGTGTCGAAATACTCCAAGAACCAGGATGCGGCGATCGACCTGGTGAAGTGGCTGTGCAGCCAGGAGTTGCAGAAGGACCGCGCCATCCGCTTCTCGCAGAACCCGACCATCGAGGCGCTGTATAAGGATCCGGACGTGCTGAAGGCGAACCCGTTCTACGCCGACCTGTTCGACGTGTTCACCCATACCGTCGCGCGCCCTTCGCGCGTAGCGGGCATCCGCTATGCCCAGTTGTCGTCGGCGTTCCAGGCCACCACGCATGAGATCCTGTCGAGCGGCGGTGGTGCCGCCAAGAAGCTCGCGACGTTGCAGGCGACGCTGGAGCGCCTGAGCCGCAACGGTCACTGGTAGGCGCATGTCCGGCCAGGTGGCCACACCGGTCGTCGTCCCGGCGCCGCGCCGGGCCGCCCGCAGGGTCCTGCCCGGGGCCGCACGCCGGCGGGCCGCCTGGCAGTTCCTGGCGCCGGCGCTGCTGGTGCTGCTGGTGGTCGCGGCATTCCCGCTGGCGCGCACCATCGAACTGAGTTTCAGCGACGCGCGGCTGGGCGAGCACGCCTGGTCGTGGGTCGGGCTGGACAACTACAGCGCCGTGCTGGGCGATCCCGGCTGGTGGAGCAGCGTCGGCAACACGCTGTTCTTCGCCTTCGTCTCGGTGGCGATCGAGACCGTGCTGGGCATGGTGTTCGCGCTGGTGATGGACGCGCACATGCCCGGACGCGGCCTGATCCGCGCCGCTGTGCTGGTGCCGTGGGCGATCCCCACCGTCGTCTCCGCACAGATCTGGAACTGGATGTTCAACGACATCTACGGCGTGTTGAACAAGATGCTGATGGGCGTGGGCCTGATCCATCAGCCGATCGCCTGGACCGCCGACCCGCATCTGGCGATGTGGGCGATCATCATGGTCGACGTGTGGAAGACCACGCCGTTCATGGCGCTGCTGTCGCTGGCGGCCCTGCAACTGGTGCCGGGCGAGCTGAAGGAGGCGGCCGAGATCGACGGCCTCGGCCCGGTGGCGGCGTTCTTCCGCGTCACCCTGCCGCTGATCCGCCCGGCGCTGCTGGTAGCCATCGTGTTCCGCCTGCTCGACGCGCTGCGCATCTTCGACGCCATCTACGTGCTGACCGGCAACAACGAGGGCACCATGTCGATGTCCGTCTATGCCCGGCGCACCCTGATGGACTTCCAGGATGCCGGCGGCGGCTCGGCAGCGGCGACGCTGCTGTTCCTGACCGTGGCGGTGCTGGTCGGCATTTATCTGACCGTGGCACGCGGCACGCTGTCGCAGGAGCAGGTATGAGCCGCCGCCGCTCGCCGCTCGCCAACACCGGCTTCTATGCGCTGCTGGCCATATTGCTGACCTGGACGCTGTTCCCGTTCTACTGGGCCATCGTCTCGTCGCTGAAGACCGGCACCGACCTGTTCGGCGCCGCGCTGCTGCCGCCGCATCCGACCGTGTCCAACTACCACGACGCCTTCACCGGGCAGCCGTTCGCGCTCGACATCATGAACTCGGTCGTGGTGGCCGGCAGCGTGGTGCTGATCTCGCTGGCGGTGTCGGCCTCGGCGGCGTTCGCGTTCGGCCGCATCGACTTCAAGGGTCGCCGCCTGCTGCTGCTGACCATCCTCGGCGTGTCGATGTTCCCGCAGGTGGCGGTGCTGTCTGGCCTGTTCGAGCTGATCCGGGCGATGGGCCTGTACAACACCCGCACCGGCCTGATCCTGTCCGACATGATCCTGACCTTGCCGTTCACCATCTGGACGCTGACCACCTTCATGCGGGCGCTGCCGAAGGAGTTGGAGGAGGCGGCGGTGATCGACGGGGCGGGGCCGTGGACAGTGCTGATCCGCGTGTTCCTGCCGCTGCTGACGCCGGCGCTGGCGACCACGGGCCTGCTCGCCTTCATCGCCGCCTGGAACGAGTTCCTGTTCGCGCTGACGCTGACGCTCGACCGGGCGCGCACCGTGCCGGTGGCGATCTCGCAGATCTCCGGCGCGTCGGAGCACGAGTTGCCGTGGGGCGTGGTGATGGCGGCCTCGGTGGTGGTGACGGTGCCGCTGATCGCCCTGGTGCTGCTGTTGCAGCGCCGCATCGTCGCCGGGCTGACCGCCGGCGCGGTGAAGGGCTAGGCCGATCCGCGCCGCGCCGTTTCGCACCGCCATCGGCCTCATCAGCGGCACCTCCGCCGATGGGATCGATGCGGCGCTGCTGGAAACCGATGGAATGGTCGTGCGCCGTAGCGGCGGCTGGCTGACGCTGCCGTACGAGGCGTCGCTGCGCCGCGCGTTGCTGGCGCTGATGCGCGATCCGGCGCGGGCACGCCACGATGCGTTGCCGGCGCTGGAGCGCGAGGTGACCGAGGCCCATGCGGCGGCGGTGCTGGCCCTGTTGGCGCAGGAGGGCTTGCCCGCCCACGCCATCGACGTGATCGGCCTGCACGGGCAGACCGTGCTGCATCGGCCAGACATCCGCTTCACCCGCCAGCTCGGCGACGGCGCGGCGCTGGCGGCGATGCTGGATGTCGCGGTGGTGAGCCGGTTCCGCCATGCCGACGTGGCGGCTGGCGGGCAAGGGGCGCCGTTGGTGCCGTTGTATCACGCGGCGCTGGCGCGCGACCTGGACGGGCCGCTGGCGGTGTTGAACCTGGGCGGGGTCGCCAACGTGACCTTCATCGACGGCGACCGCCTGCTGGCGTTCGACACCGGGTCGGCCAGCGCCATGCTGGACGACTGGGTTGGACGCCACACCGGGGCCGCCTACGACGCCGGCGGCCGCATCGCCGCCGCTGGCACCCCCGATGCGATGCGGCTGGCGCGGCTGCTGGCGCATCCGTTCTTCGATCGGCCGCCGCCGAAATCGTTGGATCGCAACGCCTTCGACCTGTCGGTGGTCGAGGGCCTGCCGCTTGCCGACGGGGCGGCGACGCTGGCCGCGTTCACCGCGCGGTCCGTGGCGCGGGCGCGGGAGCATCTTCCGGGGCCGCCGCGACGCTGGCTGGTGGCCGGCGGCGGGCGTCACAACGCGACGCTGATGGCGTTGCTGACGGCGGCACTCGATGGTGTCCCGGTCGATCCGGTCGAGGCGGTCGGCTGGCAGGGCGATGCGCTAGAGGCGCAGGCGTTCGCCTTCCTGGCGGTGCGCTCGCTCGATGGCCTGCCGCTCAGCCTGCCGTCGACCACAGGCGTGCCCGCTCCCATGCGCGGTGGCGTGCTGTCGCCGGCTAGAGGCGGGAACTGAGCCTTTCGAGCGGTGTTGGAAGCGCTCGCGTTCCTGTGAAGGAACATCCTCTTCATGGAATGGTTTGTTGCAGGCGATATGATTGCCGCCGTCCGCATCCAGCGTCGAGGAGAACCGAACGTTGCACAGTCCGGAGCGAAGCCACATCGGCCATGACCAGCGCGGCCATCGCCAGTGACCGACACCGTCCTCATCACCGGCGGCGCCGGATTTATCGGCTCGCATCTGACGAAGGCATTGTTGCGGGCGGGCCACAACGTCCGCATCCTCGACAGCCTGATCGAGCAAGTGCATCCGCTCGGCGGGCCGCGCAACCGGCTGCTGGACGACGTGGACTTCATCGAGGGCGACCTGCGCGACGCCGACCAGGTGCGCCGCGCGTTGCGTGGCGTGGACAAGGTGGTTCACTTGGCAGCCGAGGTCGGCGTCGGCCAGAGCATGTATGCGATCGAACGCTACGTCTCCACCAACGATTGCGGCACGGCGGTGCTGCTGGAGGGGCTGCTGAAACACCGCGTCGCGCGCATCGTGGTGGCGTCCTCCATGAGCGTGTACGGCGAGGGCCGTTACCGCACCCACGCCGGCGTGGTGGTGGACGACGCGGTGCGCCAGTCCGGCGCGGTGGGCGGTTGGGACCCGGTGGACGGGGACGGGCGGGCGCTGGCGCCGGTGGCGACGCCGGAGGGCAAGGCGGTCAACCTCGCCTCGGTCTATGCCATCACCAAGTATGTCCAGGAGCGGATGACCCTAACCGTGGCCCAGGCTTACGGCATCGAGGCGGTGGCGCTGCGGCTGTTCAACGTCTATGGCGCCGGGCAGGCGCTGTCGAACCCCTATACCGGCGTGCTGGCGATCTTCGCCTCTCGGCTGCTGCACGGGCAACGGCCGATGGTGTTCGAGGATGGCGAGCAGCGGCGCGACTTCGTGCATGTCGAGGATGTGGCGCGCGCTTTCATGCTGGCGCTCGACAGCCCCGCCGTCGCCGGTGGCGTGTTCAACATCGGCAGCGGCCGTAGCGTCAGCGTGGCGGAGGTGGCGCGTGGCTTTGCGGGCGCGATGGGGCGGCCCGAGCTTTCGCCCGAGTTCATGGGCAAGGCCAGGACGGGCGATATCCGCCATTGCTTCGCCGACATCGCCCTGGCGCAACGCCAGCTCGGGTTTGCCCCACGCCGGAGTTTTGCCGACAGCTTCGAGGAGATCGCCGATTGGGTGTCTCGCCAGCAATCGGTCGACCGCTTCACGGAGGCCCGGCTGGAGTTGGAGCAACGGGGACTGGTGGCGTGACGCCGCCCGCCTTCGGCACCACCGTTCGGTTCACGCCCGACGACAGGCACGAGGTCGACGCGGCGATACGGCGTCTGCGTGTGCTGGGCATCCGGCATGTGCGGCTGCCCTTGAGCCTCGAAGACTATGCCGCTACCGGCGGTGCCGCCTGGTACGAGTGGCTGCTGCCCCGGCTTGGCGGCGAGTTCCACCTGTTGCCGTGCCTGCACGAAAGGCCGGGCGGTGCCGCCGATTTTCTGCGCGCGGTGATCGAGCGGCACGGCGAGGCCTTCGATACGATTGCGGTCTGCGTGGCGGATGCGAAGCTCGCCGACGCGGCCAGAGTGCTTGGAAAATGCGCCGTGCTGACGCTGGGCAATCCTCCCGGTCTGGCCAGCCTGCGCGCCCTGGGCGAAAGCGGCGTGCTGGCCGCGTTCGATGGCCTGTGCATGCCGCTGGCCGAAGACGAGATGGTGGCGATATGTTCCGAGTACAACCCTGAGCTTCGCGTGTGGTTCAGCGATATTGGGCCTGCCGGCACGCTGAGTACGACGGGACAGCTACACGCCTACCGCGAGGCCATGCGCGCGCCGGTCGAGCGCCTCTATTGGTGCCGGTTGCAGGATGCGCCCGAGGAAGCCGCATCCGGGGAGGGCCTGTACGACTCGGCCGGGCAGCCACGGTTGCTGGCCCGTCTGTTGAGCGAAGGTGCCGCAGCGGTCGAGGAGGTCGCGAAACTGGCGTGCCCGGCGATCCGGTCGCGGCGGCCGGTGCTGGTCACCGGCGGCGCGGGATTCATCGGCAGCAACCTGGTCGACCGGCTGGCCAGCCTCGGCCATGACGTGCTGGTGTTCGATGCCCTGGCCCGTCCCGGCGTCGAGCGCAACCTGCGCTGGCTGGGTCGCCGTCACCCGCAACGGGTCTCCTTCGCCATCGCCGACCTGCGCGACGGCGCGGCGCTGGGCGAGGCGGCGGCCACGGCGGAGGCGGTGTTCCACCTTGCGGGGCAGGTCGCCGTCACCACCAGCATGCAGCAGCCGGCTGCGGATTTCGAGGTCAACGCCGCCGGGACGTTGACGCTGCTGGAGGCGCTGCGCCGGCGCAACCCGACCGCGCCGCTGGTTTTCGCCAGCACCAACAAGGTCTATGGCGACCTCGCCGACATCGCGCTGGTGCGGACGGACGACCGCTACCTGCCCAGCGACCCGGCCTTGCGCGCGCGTGGCGTGGCGGAGGACCGGCCGTTGCGGTTCCACACCCCGTACGGCTGCTCCAAGGGTGCGGCGGACCAGTACGTGCTCGATTACGCGCACAGCTTCGGCCTGCGCACGGCGGTGCTGCGCATGAGCTGCATCTATGGCGAGCGACAGCTTGGCACGGAAGACCAGGGCTGGGTCGCGCACTTCCTGCTGAAGGCCATCGCCGGCGAGCCACTCACCATCTATGGCGATGGCGCCCAGGTGCGCGACGTGATGCATGTCGGCGATGCCGTCGCTGCCTATCTCGGGGCATGGCGCAACATCGACGAGGTGGCAGGCCGCGCCTACAACCTTGGTGGCGGGCCGGCGAATGCCATCAGCCTGCTGCAACTGGTGGCCCATCTCGAGACACTGGTCGGGCGCCCGCTCGATATCGCGTTGGCGGACTGGCGTCCCGGCGATCAACGCTATTTCGTCGCCGACACCGGCGCGGCCACGGCCGACCTGAACTTGGCGGTGCCGCTTGGCTGGCGGGAGGGGACCGCGCGCCTGGCGCGGCACTTTGGCGCCGGCAGTGCCGCGATGGCCGAGTTGGAGACGACGCTGTGAGAGTGGCGCTGGTCAACCCGCCGTGGAACTTCGAGAACAGCATCTACTTCGGCTGCCGCGAACCACATCTGCCGATCGAACTGGGCTGCGCCAAGCTGCTGCTGGAGCAGGGCGGCCACCAGGTGCTGCTGCTCGACGGACACATGGATGGCCGCAACGCCGCCTCGCTGGCCGACGAGGTGGCGGCGTTCGCGCCGGCGATGACCGTGCTGACCACGGCGCCCACCTATCTGTTCTGGCGTTGCGCGCCACCGGAACTGCGCGTCCCGCGCGAACTGCTGCTGGCACTGGACGGCCGGGGCGGCCGCACCGTGGCGGTGGGACCGCACGGCTCCTCCACACCCCGCGCCACCCTGCGCAAGCTTGGCGTGGACGTGGTGATCCGTGGCGAGTGCGAGGAGGCGGTCGTGGCGCTGGCCGATGCGTGGCCCTCGACCGATGTGCCGGGGGCTGCGGTGCTGTGCCACGGCGAGCTGCGCCTGACCGGGCCGGCGCAGGCGACCTCGTTCGTGGACCTGCCCGCCCTGCGCTGGCCGGATCGCTGGATCGCCCGCCACCATCACCACCATCACCGCTTCGACGTGGCGCCAAGCGGGCCGGGAGCCGAGGTCGAGGCGTCACGCGGCTGCCCATACCATTGCACCTTCTGCGCCAAGATCGATTTCCGCGACAGCTATCGCCGCCGCGCGCTGCCGACGTTGCTGACGGAGATCGATGCGCTGATCGGGCAAGGCGCCCGGTACATCTATTTCATCGACGAGATCTTCCTGCCGCAGGCGCCGCTGCTGGAGGCATTGCGGGAGCGGCGCGTCCAGTTCGGCGTGCAGACCCGGATCGACCTGTGGAAGCCGGCCATGCTCGAATTGCTCGGCGAGGCCGGTTGCGTGTCGATCGAGGCCGGCGTGGAAAGCCTGAGCGCCGACGGGCGCGCGGCACTGGACAAGGCCTGCCGGCTGGACACGGAGACATTGACCGAGCGGCTGTTGCTGGCCCGCAGGCATGTGCCGTTCGTGCAGGCGAACCTGATCCAGACGGCGGGCGACGACGCCGACATGGTGGCGCGCTGGCGCGAACGGCTGCAACGCGAGGGGGTGTGGGCGAACGATCCGGTGCCGCTGTTCCCGTACCCGAGCAGCCCGGACTACCGCCTGCGCTGGGGCGCGCCGGACGACGACTCATGGTCGCGGGCGCTGGACTTCTACCTTGGCCAGTTCGACCGCTTCAGCGACATCCAGGACAGCGCGCCGCGCCGGCTGAGCGAGTTGGAAGCGGATTGCCTGCCGGCATGATCGGCGTCCCGTCGCGCATGTTGCTGACCACCGACGCCGTCGGCGGCGTGTGGGGCTACACGCTGGCGTTGGCGGACGGCCTGGCGCGACGCGGCTGCCGTTGCACGGTCGCGGTGCTGGGGCCGCCACCGGACGCGGCCCAGCGCCGGGCGGTGGCGGCACATGCGCTGGTGGAAACCGGCCTGCCGCTCGACTGGCTGGCCGAGGACGCTGGCGAGCTCTCGGCCAGTGCGGCGGAGTTGGTCGGTGTGGCGGAGGCCGCCGGGTGCCGTGCCGTCCACCTGCACACGCCGGCATTGGCCTGTGCGCCCTGGCCGATGCCGCCGGTCGCGGTTGCCCATTCCTGTGTGGCGACGTGGTGGGAGGCGATGCGCGGCGGCGAGCCTCCGTCCGACTTCGCGTGGCGGCGCGACGCCATGGCGCGTGGCATCGAGGCGGCGGCTTCCGTCATCGCCCCGAGCGCCGCGTTCGCCGCGGCGTTGCGGCGTGTGTATCGGTGCGACGCCGCCGTCGTGCATAACGGCCTGCCCTGGACCGAGGTGCTAGACGCGGCGCGTGAACGCTCGGTGCTGGCCGCCGGACGCCTGTGGGACGAGGGCAAGGGCATGCGGCTGCTGGACGCGGCGGCGGCGTTGCTGAATGCCCCGGTGAGGGTGGCAGGTCCGTTGCGGGGCGATAACGGCGAGAGCCTGGAGCCGCGCCATCTGCTGCCGCTGGGCGTGCTCGATCCCGCCTCGCTGCGGGCCGCATGCGCGCGGGCTGGCGTGTTCGCGGCGCCATCGCGATACGAGCCGTTCGGCTTGGCGGTGCTGGAGGCGGCGCAGCTTGCCACGCCGCTGGTGCTGGCGGACATCCCGACGTTCCGGGAGCTGTGGGACGGCGCCGCGCTGTTCGTGCCGGAGCGAACGCCGCAGGCGTGGGCGGACACGTTGCGGGGGCTGCTCGACGATGCCGGCCTGCGCGCCGGGTTGGGTCTGCGGGCACAGCGCCGCACGCGCCGCTACAGCGTCGATGCCATGACCGACGCCACGCTCGCGGTCCATGCCGCCAACTACGTGACGGGATGAGGACGCTATGCGGTTCGTCTATTTCACGCACTCCCTCGTCTCCTGCTGGAACCATGGCAACGCGCATTTCCAGCGCGGCGTGCTGCGGGCGCTCGCCGCGCGCGGCCACGCCGTCGCCGCCTATGAGCTGGCCGACAGTTGGAGCCGCGAGAACCTGGTCCGTGACCAGGGCGACGCGCCGATCCAGGACTTTGCCGCCGACTTTCCTGGGCTGGCCGCCCGCTCCTATGCCGCCATGGAGGAACTCGAGGCGGCGGTGGACCACGCGGACGTGGTGATCGTGCATGAGTGGACCGATCCCGCCGTGGTGGCGGCACTCGGCCGGCTGCGGCGTCGCGCGCGGTTCCAACTGCTGTTCCACGACACCCACCACCGCGCCGTCAGCGACCCGGACGCGCTGCGCCGCTTCGACCTCTCGGCCTACGACGCGGTGCTGGCGTTCGGCGCCACCCTGGCCGCCGTGTACGAGCGTTGGGGTTGGGGCGGGAGGGCGTTCGTCTGGCACGAGGCCGCCGATACCGCC
>JAYTQW010000513.1:0-1891 GCA_043746535.1 Rhodospirillales bacterium | reverse complement strand
GGTATCGACCGGCGCCCTGGTGTGCCGGCGCTCGCTGGCCTCCGCAGCTTCCCGGCCATGGCGCGTGGCCATGGCGTCCGCGCTGGAACCGGCGGCGGCGATGCTGCTGGGGCTGGAGTTGCTGGGCGTCCCGGCCGATCCGGTGGCCGGCGTCGTCGACCCGCTGCGTGCCTTGGCCACGGGCCAGATCGATGCCGCGTTCGTGCCGGGGGTCGAGGCCGCGGCGGTAGCCGGGGCACTGAATGCCGCGGCGGTGTTCAGCTTTGGCCAGGCCGACGCGGACGACCTCGCCAGCCCCGATCCGCTGCTGGCGGAGGTGCCATCGCTCGGCGCGCAGATCATCGCCAGCGGTGCCGCGAACACGGTGCTGCTGTCGGCGTGGCGGGCGGCGGCGGCGGCGTCCATGCTGGATTTCGCGTTGGTGCTGCAAACCCTGACGGCGGCGCCCGAGGTCACCGTCTGGCGCAAGGCTGGCCAAAACGCGCAAACTCAGGGCGTGCCGGCGATGCCGAGCGGTCCCACGCGGCTGCTGGCCGCACCCGGCTGCAACGCGGTGATGGCGCGCATCGCCGCCGACAGCCCCGGCCTGCTCGCCTACCGCGCCTGGCTCACGCGGCGGCTGGGCTGGCGGCCCGGATAGGGTCGGCCGGCGTCACCGCCGCGACCTCGCGCGCAGCCTCGCCGGCGCCCATGTCGGGCAGGATCGCCGCCACGGCCTGCAACAGCCCGCCCAGCGCCGTCGCGCGCAGCTCGAACAACGGCGAGCGCAGCCCCGCCAGCGCGTCGAGCAGCGCCGGCAGGTCGCGGCGCAGGGCCGCCCACTCCGCCCGCATGGGCGCCAGCCAGCGCGCCCGGAACAGGCCAGGCACCGCGCCGAGCAGCCGCAGCCGCTCCGGCTCGGGCAGGTCGGCCGCCGCCAGCGTCAGCAGATGCGTGTGCGCGGTGGTGATCAGCGGCGTGCGCCAGTGCGGATCGCACAACACCCCATCGACATCGTGGCCGCGCTGCGCCGCCAGCGTGGCGCCACGGGCGATCACATCGACCGGCTTGCCGCCGTCGCGGCGCCAGAACAGCCGGTCGGGCACATGCCGTATTTCGCCGTACAGCGCCAGTTCCGCCAGCACCGCGTGGTCCCAGCCGGCGCGGTGGTGGAACGGCGACAACCGCGCGGTGGCGGCGCGGCGATAGATGCCCCAGAAGCTCGGGGCACTGGTGTAGCGCGCCATGACCTGGCCGCAGCGCGCCAGGGGGGCGTCGCCGACCGCGTGCAGCCGGTGCGCGTCCGGGTAGGCGTGGACCACCCGGTGCCGGTCGTCGAACACCAGCCCGCCGGCATGGCACATGGCGCAGTCCGGGTAGGCCAGCAGCACGGCCATGACCTGCCGCACGAAGCCGGGCGCCAGCAGGTCGTCCGCCGTCTGCGGCATCACGTAGTCGGCCTCGCCGAACGCGAAGGCGCGGGTCACGTTCACTACCTGCCCGGCATTGGCGCGACCACGATGGATGCGCAGCCATGGCACCTCGCGCGCGTAGCCCTCGGCCACCGCCAGCGTCGCGTCGGTGGAGCCATTGTCGAGGATGGTCAGGCTCAGCGACGGCCAGTCCTGCGCCAGCACGCTCTCGATCGCGGCGCCGATGGTCGCCTCGGCGTTGTAGGCGAGCAGGTTCACGTCGATGGTCGGCAGCGAGGTCACCGCGCGGCCCAGGCGCGTTGCAATGCCGCGCCCAGCGCGCGGCCGAAGCGCGGGCCGTCGCAGAGCGGGCTGGCCGCCATGCGACCGCGCAGCCCGGCGCGCAGCCCGGCCAGACCCGCCAGGTCGCGGGCCCGCGCCACCGCCATCGCCACATAGGCGCCAGTGTCGGCGGCCACCCAGTCGGACAGGCCGACATT
>JAYTQW010000512.1:0-4306 GCA_043746535.1 Rhodospirillales bacterium | reverse complement strand
CGCCGCAAACAGTGCGCTCGCCCGGCAGGCCTGGACCACGGACACATCACTCGACGCCTGGGTGATCTGGACGATCTGGCAGGTTTCGAACCCGACCCTGGCCGACCAGGTGGTGATCGAACCGGAATATCAGGTCTATCGCGACACCGGCGTGGCGTTGACCAAGAAGGGTGCTCAATCCGCCGACGCAAAGGCGTTTGCTGGATACCTGGAGAGCCCTGAAGCGGCGCGCTTCTTCGCGAAGTGGGGATGGATTGTGCCTGCGGCGCATTAGCTTCGTCTTGTCGGTCCGGCTCTGCCGTCAGGGCGCCGCCGGGCCATCGTCGACCTGCTGGTCACGCCAGCGGGACACGCTGAAAGGGGCGGCCGAGCCGCCATAGATCATGCCGTTCACCATCGACGCCTTCCATCTCGCCCGTGCGCAATTCGCGTTCACGGTCGCCTTCCACATCATCTTCCCGGCCTTCAGCATCGGCTTGGCCAGCTACCTCGCCGTGCTGGAGGGCCTGCATCTGTGGACCAAGAAGCCGGTCTACATGGACGTCTACCGCTTCTGGCTGCGTATCTTCGCGGTCGGGTTCGCCATGGGCGTCGTGTCCGGCCTGGTCATGTCATACCAGTTCGGCACCAATTGGAGCGTGTTCGCCAAGCTCGCTGGCCCCGTCGTCGGGCCGGTCATGGCGTATGAGGTCCTGACGGCATTCTTTCTTGAGGCCGGGTTCCTGGGGGTGATGCTGTTCGGCATGAAGAAGGTTGGGCCGCGGCTGCATTTCTCGGCGAGCTGCCTCGTTGCCGGCGGCACGCTGCTAAGTGGGTTCTGGATCCTGTCGGTAAACTCGTGGATGCAAACGCCGGCGGGCTTCACCGTCGCCGCCGATGGCCGGTTCCTGCCGACGGATTGGTGGGCGATCGTGTTCAACCCCAGCGTCTTCGTGCGCTTCCCGCACATGATCCTCGCGAGCTATCTGTCCGTTGCCTTCGTCGTCGGCGCCACGGGGGCCTGGCATCTGCTGCGCGACCGCACCAACCCTCAGGCGCGCGTCATGTTCGGCATGGCGATGTGGATGGCCGCCATCGTGGCTCCGGCACAGATCGTCATGGGCGACGTTCACGGCCTCAACACGCTCGAGCATCAGCCCGCCAAGATCGCCGCGATGGAGGGCAGTTGGGAACCGACCGATGGCGCGCCATTGACGCTGTTCGGCCTGCCGAACATGACGAAGGAACGCACAGACTACGCGATCGAGATCCCGCATCTGTCGAGCCTGATCCTGACGCACAGCTGGAACGGCCACGTGCCCGGCCTGAAGGAGTTCCCGCGCGAGGACCGGCCGAACAGCGCCGTCGTGTTCTGGTCCTTCCGGATCATGGTCGGAATCGGTTTCGCCATGCTGGGTATCGGCGGCTGGAGCCTCTGGGCCCGCTACCGCCGCCGCCTATATGACAGCATCTGGTTGCAGCGCACCGCGATCCTGATGGGCCCGGCAGGCTTCGTCGCTATCCTCGCGGGCTGGGTGACGACCGAGGTCGGGCGGCAGCCCTATACCGTCTATGGCCTGCTCCGAACGGCCAAGAGCGTGGCACCCATCGGCCTGCCAGGCGTCGCCACCAGCCTGGCCGTCTTCGCCGTCGTCTACTTCGTCGTGTTCGGCTCAGGCGTGCTGATCCTGCTGCGCATGATGGGCAAGACGCCGGAAGCTGGTGAGCCGGAAACTCCGCAACTGCCGATCCGCACTGCTGGCATCACGCCCGGCCCAGCAGCCGCCCACGGCGACACCGCACCTCAACTGGCGGCATAGGGCGATGGCGATTTCCTTCGACCTCTCGACGGTCTGGGCCATCCTACTGGCCTTCGTGGTGCTGATGTATGTCATCGCCGACGGGTTCGACCTCGGCTGCGGCATCCTATTCGCTGTCGAGCGCGGGCGTAGTGATCGCGACGTGATGGTCAACAGCATCGCGCCCGTGTGGGATGGCAACGAGACCTGGTTGGTGCTGGGCGGGGCCGGGCTGCTGGCCGTGTTTCCGCTCGCCTACTCCATCATCCTGCCCGCGCTGTATCCCACCGTGCTCGGGATGCTGCTCGCCCTGATCTTTCGCGGTGTCGCGTTCGAGTTCCGGTTCCGCGCGCACTCGGAGCGGGGCCGGGCGCGGTGGGACTTCGTATTCTTTGCCGGATCGACCGCGGCGGCGCTGTTCCAGGGCCTGACCCTCGGCGGTCTGCTCCAAGGCATCCGGGTCGAGGACGGGGCCTATGCGGGTGGGTGGTGGGACTGGCTCACGCCGTTCACCGTGCTGTGCGGCTTCGCGGTGGTAGTGGGATATGCCTTGCTGGGCGCCTGCTGGCTGGTGTGGCGCACCTCCGGCGAACTGCACGACCGCGCCCGGAGCCAGGCGTGGTGGCTCGGCTGGGCGATGCTGGGGATGATCGCTGCCGTCAGCCTGTGGACGCCGTTCCTGCGCGGTGAGCTCGCCCATCGCTGGTTCTCGTGGCCCGGCATCCTGTTCACCGCGCCCGTGCCTGTCCTGGTCGCATTGCTGGCGGTCGGCTTCTTCCGCAGCCTCGGCAGCAAGCGTGAGCTGACGCCGTTCTTCTGCGCCCTCGGCTGGTTCGTTCTCAGCTTCATCGGCCTCGGCATCAGCATGTTCCCGCTGATCGTGCCGCCGGGCATCACCATCTGGGATGCCGCGGCACCCCGCGACAGCCAGCTGTTTTTGCTGGTCGGCGCCGGGGTGATGATACCGATCATCATGGCCTACAGCGGCTACGCCTATTGGGTGTTCCGCGGTAAGGTTCAGCACGATGCGGGCTACCACTGATGACCGACGAAACGCTGTCGCCCGGTCTGTCGCGCGCGCTCTGGTTCGTCGGCATCTGGGCCGCCAGTACCTCGGCCACGGGGGTATTCG
Organism: Rhodospirillales bacterium; assembly: GCA_043746535.1. Taxonomy (GTDB): domain Bacteria; phylum Pseudomonadota; class Alphaproteobacteria; order Acetobacterales; family Acetobacteraceae; genus CAVRQM01. The sequence goes on along the minus strand of JAYTQW010000512.1, from coordinate 1,396 downwards.
CCTACGCACTGCGCTGGGTGCTGCTGGGCTAGCGTCCAGAGGGGCGTAGCGCCATGCTCCATTCATGACCCTCGAGCAACTCCGCGTATTCGTCGCCGTGGCCGAGCGCCAGCACGCCACGCGCGCGGCAGAGGCGCTGAACATGGCGCAATCCGCCGCCAGCGCCTCCGTCGCGGCACTGGAGGGCCGCCACGGGGCAAAGCTGTTCCACCGTGTGGGTCGCGGCATCGAGCTGACCGAGGCGGGCAGCCTGTTCCTGATTGAGGCGCGGGCGGTACTGGCGAGGACGGAGGCGGCCGAGCTGATACTGTCCGAACTAGGCAGCCTGAAGCGGGGCACCTTGCTAATACACGCCAGCCAGACGATCTCCAGCTACTGGCTTCCCCGCTATCTGGTCGCCTTCCGTCGGGCGCATCCTGGCATCGACATCCGTCTCACGGTCGGCAACACCGCGCAGGTCGCGCACGCCATCAACGAAGGCTCGGCCGAGTTGGGCTTCGTCGAGGGTGGTGTCGATGATCCAGTGCTGGAAATCCGCACCGTCGCTCGGGATCAGCTCGTCATCGTGGTCGGCAACGAGCATCCCTGGGTCAGCTGCGGCACCATCGAACCCAGCCACCTTGTCGAGAGCGAGTGGGTGCTTCGGGAAGCCGGGTCCGGAACGCGGTCGGTGTTCGAAGCAGCGCTTGGAGGTTTTGGCATTCCTCTATCCAGTCTGCGCGTGGGGCTGGAATTGCCGTCCAACGAGTCTGTTCGCGCGGCGGTCGAAGCCGGCATGGGGGCCACGGCAATTTCTGCCTCCGCCGCCGCACCAAGCATTGAGGCCGGACTGCTGCACCAAGTGAAACTCGAATTGCCGGAGCGGACGTTCAACGTACTGAGGCACACCGAACGCTATCGCAGCCGGGCTGCAGATGCACTTCTGGCCATCATCGCCGCGAGCTGAACCAATCGCTCTCGACGATCAATTCGAGCGAACAAGAGTGTTGGCTCGATGGAATAAACGCAGCGATGCTACGTTCATCGTCAAGAGGGAGTTAAACGCGATGCATGACGGGATGGCACTTGGCCGCCGGGGTTTAATGGTTGGCGCGGCCGCGCTGGGCGGAACGCTCGCAGCGGCGGTAGCTCGCGCCGACACGGTCACCCTGGGCCTGAACGGTGGGCCGGAACAGCGGTCATTGACCTCCGCGTTTCCCCAGAAGGGATCGATGATCCTGCAACGCACGCGGCCACCGCTGCTGGAAACACCGTTCGAGGTGTTCGACCAGGGAGTCTTCACTCCGAACGACCGTTTCTTCGTCCGCTGGCACTGGGCCGTGATCCCGGAGCAGGTCGATCTCGCCACCTTCCGGTGCGCCGTCCGTGGCCACGTGAACCAGGCGCTGTCGCTGAC
>JAYTQW010000511.1:0-1944 GCA_043746535.1 Rhodospirillales bacterium | reverse complement strand
TTGCGCTCGATGCACGGCACCTGCACCAGGCCGCCGACCGGATCGCAGGTCAGGCCGAGGTTGTGCTCCAGCCCGATCTCGGCGGCGTTCTCCACCTGCGCGTTGCTGCCGCCGAGTGCCGCGGCCAGGCCGGCGGCGGCCATGGCGCAGGCGGAGCCGACCTCGCCCTGGCAGCCGACCTCGGCCCCGGAGATGGAGGCGTTGCGCTTGATGATGGCGCCGACGGCGGCGGCGGCGAGGAAGAACGTCTCGATCCCCGCCATGTTCGCGCCGGGGATGAAGCGGTCGTAGTAGTGCAGCACCGCCGGCACGATCCCGGCGGCGCCGTTGGTGGGCGCCGTCACCACCCGGCCACCGGCGGCGTTCTCCTCGTTGACCGCCAGCGCGTACAGGTTGACCCAGTCGATGCCGCTGAGGTTGTCGGCGTAGTTGCTGCCCTCGCGCGCCTCCAGCGTGCGCAGCAGGCCAGGGGCGCGGCGGCGCACGCGCAGGCCGCCCGGCAGGATGCCCTCGCCACGCTGGCCGCGCAGCACGCAGGCGCGCATCGCCTCCCACAGCCGGGCGATGCCGCTGGACACCTCGGCGCGGCTGCGCAGGCTCTCCTCGTTGGCGCGCATCAGCCCGGCCAGGGTCAGGCCGGCGGCGTCGGCGCGGGCCATCAACTCGGCGGCGTCGGTGAACGGGTACGGCACGCGCGCAGGCTCCGGCCCGGTGCCGGCGGCCGCGTCCCGCGCGTCGTGGGCTGCGACGATGAAGCCGCCGCCGACGGAGAAGTAGTCGCGGAAGAACTCCGTATCGCCGCCCTCCGTCCAGGCGGTGAAGCGCACCCCGTTGGGATGGCCGGGCAGGCTCTCGCGCATACGGAACACGATGTCTGCGGCGGGATCGAACGCGATGGCGCGGCCATCCTCCAGGCGCAGCCGGTGGCTGGCGCGGATCGCCGCCGCCGTCGCCGCCGCCTCGTCGGGATCGACCTGATCCGGCCGCGCCCCGCTCAACCCGAGCAGCACGGCGGTGTCGGTGGCGTGCCCGCGCCCGGTCAGCGCCAACGAGCCGAACAGGTCCACCCTGATGCGCGCGGGCTGGACGCCGGCTTCCCGCGCGTCGGCGATGAACCGCAAGGCGGCCAGCATCGGGCCGATAGTGTGCGAACTGGACGGGCCGATGCCGATGCGGAACAGGTCGAACAGGCCGATCCAACCTGGCGACGCCATCGATGCGGTGGCTGGCAGCGCGGTGGTGGGCAGCACGGTAGTGGGCAGCTCTGGCGCGGTGGCGATTTCCATTGCGCATAGTCCGGCGCATCACCCGAACAAGCAAGCCGGACGCCTGGGCGAGGCAGGCCGTATGCCTATTTTGGCTGTACTGTCTGGTTTCCGCCCGGGGTGCCGGGCGGCGGGATCACCGGCATGGCGCCGGCTTGCGGGTCCGGCGCCGGGACACGGATGCCGGGATCGACCCCGGTGGGCGGATGGATCACCCCGGAGGCCGTGCCGCCGGGCGCCACCTGCTCCGGTGGCGTGGTCTGCGAGGGGGGCGTGGTCTGCGAGGGAGGCGTCGTCGCCGATTGCGCGAGCGACTGCCCGGCGGCGAGGGTCGCGAGCGCCGCGATGCCGGCCAGCCACGCCTTGTTGGTAAGAGCCATGCCGTGAACCCTTCGTCGCGATGCGGACGCCGCATCAACGCCGCCAGGGTTGCGTGGTTCAGCCCAAAGCTTGCCGCAATGCTTCCACCGGCCAGTCGCGGCGATCCGTCAGAAGGCCGATCGCCGCCGCCATCTGCGTGTCGCGACCGAAACCCGCGACCGCCCGCACCGTCTCGTCCCGCACGTAGAAGGCCAGGAAGTCCGGCGGGTCCAGCGTGCCGTCGATCACCACGCGGTCCCATGTCCCGGCATGGCCCACGTAGTCGAGCCGCTTCTTGTAGTGGATGGTCCAGAAATAC
>JAYTQW010000510.1:0-10901 GCA_043746535.1 Rhodospirillales bacterium | reverse complement strand
CAGAACATTGCCACCCAGGTTGCCCGTACCCGTGACAGCACGCTGGTGATGGTGAGCGCCGCCAACCACGCTGGCATGGGGCCGGACAGCTACCTGCGCCCGCTGCTGGCCGAACCGGCGGCGGCGCGGGAGGCGGCGCGGACGCTGGCCGAGGTCGACGCGCAGCATACCGGGCACGCGATGCCCCCCATCGAGGGAAAGCACTGACATGGGCGTGGGCATGCAAGTGGGCGTCGGGCACTACCTGGTCGTCAGCGCCATCCTGCTGGTGCTCGGCATCTTCGGCATTTTCCTCAACCGCAAGAACGTCATCATCATCCTGATGTCGGTCGAGCTGATGCTGCTGGCGGTCAACATCAACCTGGTCGCGTTCTCGGCGGCGCTCGGCGACCTGGCCGGGCAGGTGTTCGCGCTGTTCGTGCTGACGGTGGCGGCGGCGGAGGCGGCGATCGGCTTGGCCATCGTGGTCATCTACTTCCGCAACCGTGGCTCGATCGAGGTCGAGGACGTCAATCTGATGAAGGGCTGAACCATGCTGTACGCCGTAGCGGTGCTGGCGCCGCTGGTGGGTTCGCTCATCGCCCTGCTGCTCGGCCGCCAGATCGGCGACCGCGCGGCGCAGATGGTGACGATCCTGTGCATGGGTATCGCGGCAATCTGCGGCGTGTCCGCGTTCGTCTCGCTGGTCTATGCGTCGGCCCCGACCGGCACCGTCTCGCTCGGCACCTGGATCGATGTCGGCCAGTTCCACGTCGCCTGGGCGCTGCGCTATGACACCCTGTCCGCCGTGATGGTGGCGATGGTGACGGTCGTCGCCACGCTGATCCACATCTACAGCGTCGGCTACATGAGCCACGAGCACGGCTCCTGGCGCTTCTTCGCCTACCTGTCGCTGTTCTCGTTCGCCATGCTGATGCTGGTCACCGCCGACAACCTGCTGCAACTGTTCTTCGGCTGGGAGGGCGTCGGCCTCGCCTCGTACCTGCTGATCGGCTACTGGTACTACAAGAAGAGCGCCAACGACGCGGCGATGAAGGCGTTCATCGTCAACCGCGTCGGCGACCTCGCCTTCGCGGTCGGCATCGCGCTGGTGTTCTTCCTGTTCGGCTCGATCGAGTTCCCGACCATCTTCGCCGCTATCCCGGCGCATATGGACGCCACCTACCATGTGCTCGGCCAGACCTTCCGCGCCTATGAGGTGATCGGCGTCCTGCTGTTCATTGGCGCGATGGGCAAGTCGGCGCAGATTGGCCTGCATGTCTGGCTGCCGGACGCGATGGAGGGGCCGACGCCTGTCTCCGCCCTCATCCATGCGGCGACCATGGTGACGGCGGGCGTGTTCCTGATGGCGCGCATGTCGCCGCTGCTGGACTTCGCGCCGGGCGCGCTGGCCTTCGTCACCTTCATCGGCGCCACCACGGCGCTGTTCGCGGCCACCGTCGGCTGCGTGCAGAACGACATCAAGCGGGTGATCGCCTACTCGACGTGCTCGCAGCTCGGCTACATGTTCGTGGCGGCCGGCGTCGGCGCCTACCAAGCCTCGATCTTCCACCTGCTGACCCACGCCTTCTTCAAGGCGCTGCTGTTCCTCACCGCCGGCGCCGTCATCCACGCCATGTCGGACGAGCAGGACATGCGCCGCATGGGCGGCATCTGGAAGCTGATCCCGGTCACCTACGCGATGATGTGGATCGGCAACCTGGCGCTGGGCGGCGTGTTCCCGTTCGCCGGCTACTGGAGCAAGGACGCCATCATCGAGGCGGCCTGGGCGCGGCACTCGGCAATGGCGCAGTACGGCTTCTGGTGCACGGTGATCGCCGCGTTCCTGACCGCGTTCTACTCCTGGCGCCTGCTCATCATGACCTTCCATGGCAGGCCGCGCGCCGACCGGCATGTGATGGAGCATGTCCACGAAAGCCCGGCGGTGATGCTGGTGCCGCTCATGCTGCTGGCGGTGGGCGCGATCTTCTCCGGCTGGTATTTCCGCGACGCGCTGATCGGCGCCGACTGGCAGCGGTTCTGGGGCCACTCGATCCAGTTGGCGCCGCGCAACACGATCCTTGAGGCGATGGAGCATGTGCCGGGCTGGGTCAGCCTGATGCCGAGCGTGGTCGGCCTGCTCGGCATCGCGGTCGCCTATGTGTTCTACATGTTCGTGCCGGCCCTGCCGGGGCGGCTGGCGGCGGCGTTCCCGGCTGGCTACCGCTTCCTGCTGAACAAGTGGTATTTCGACGAGCTGTACGATGTCCTGTTCGTCCGCCCGGCGCGCGCCCTGGCGCGGACGCTGTGGCAGGTCGGCGACATGACCATCATCGACGGCGTGCCGAACGGGCTGGCCGCGCTGACCGCCGACGGCTCGTCGCAGGTGGTGAAGGCGCAGACCGGCTCCATTGCCGTTTACGCCTTCGCCATGCTGATCGGCCTGGTGCTGCTGGTCAGCATCTTCCTCGTGTTCTTGCGTTGACGGGAAATTGGCAATGAACGCCGCCGGCTTCCCGATCCTGTCGCTGCTCACCTGGCTGCCGCTGCTCGGCGCCGCCATCATCATGGCGGTGCGCGGCGAGGAGGCGGTGGTCGCTTCCAACGCCCGCTGGACGGCGCTTTGGACCAGCCTCGTGGTGTTCGTGATGTCGTTGCTGCTGTGGGTCGATTTCGACCGCGCCAGCGCCGGCTTCCAGTTCGTCGAGAGCGTCGACTGGCTGCCGTCCTACGGCATCACCTACAAGATGGGCATCGACGGCATCTCCGTGCTGTTCGTGATGCTGTCGACGGCGCTGGTGCCGATCTGCATCCTGGCCAGTTGGGAGTCCATCCAGACCCGCGTGCGCGAGTACATGATCGCCTTCCTGGTGCTGGAGACGATGATGGTGGGCATGTTCTGCGCCCTCGACTTCGTTGTGTTCTACATGTTCTTCGAGGGCGTGCTGATCCCGATGTACCTCATCATCGGCGTCTGGGGCGGCCAGCGGCGGGTCTATGCCGCGATGAAGTTCTTCCTCTACACGCTGACCGGCTCGGTGCTGATGCTGCTGGCGCTGCTGGCGATGTGGTACTACGCCGGCACCACCGACATTCCCACGCTGATGCGCACGCAGTTCCCGGCGGCGATGCAGGGCTGGCTGTTCCTGGCCTTCTTCGCCTCGTTCGCGGTCAAGGTGCCGATGTGGCCGGTCCACACCTGGCTGCCGGACGCGCATGTGGAGGCGCCGACCGCTGGCTCCGTCATCCTGGCCGGCGTGCTGCTGAAGATGGGCGCATACGGCTTCCTGCGCTTCTCGGTGCCGATGCTGCCGCTGGCGGCGCAGCACTTCGCGCCGTTCATCTTCACCCTGTCGGTGGTGGCGGTGATCTACACCTCGCTGGTGGCGCTGGCGCAGACCGACATGAAGAAGCTGATCGCCTACTCCTCGGTGGCGCATATGGGCGTGGTCACCATCGGCATCTTCACCTTCAACATGCAGGGCATCTCCGGCGCGCTGTTTCAGATGCTGTCGCACGGCATCGTCTCGGCGGCGTTGTTCCTGTGCGTCGGCGTGGTCTATGACCGGCTGCACACCCGCGACATCGACCGCTACGGCGGCCTCGGCGACCGTATGCCGCGTTACGCCCTGGCCTTCATCCTGTTCACCATGGCCAGCATCGGCCTGCCCGGCACCTCGGGCTTCGTCGGCGAGTTCTTGGTGCTGGTCGGCGCATTCCAGGTCAACTTCTGGCTGTCGCTGCTGGGCAGCATGGGCATGGTCCTGGGCGCCGCCTACGCGCTGTACCTGTATCGCCGGGTGATCTTCGGCGCGCTGACCAAGGCCGACCTGAAATCCATGCTCGACCTGTCGCCGCGCGAGGTCGCCATCTTCGTGCCGCTGGCGCTGGTGACGCTGTGGATGGGCGTCTATCCGTCCAGCTTCACCAGCTTCTTCGACGCAACCGTGGGCGCCATGGTCGAACATCACACGGCGGCGCTGGCGCCCCTGGTCCACATGGCTGGAGCCGCACCATGAACGCCGCCATCACGCTCAACTGGATCGTGGCGATGCCCGAGCTGGTGCTGGCGCTCTGCGCCATGGCGGTGCTGGTGTTCGGCGTGTTGCAGCATCGCGACTGCTTCCAGCTATGCAGCATGCTGGCGGTCGGAGCACTGCTGCTGACGGCGGCGCTGGTGGCGGCGGGACCGCTGGGCCAGGGCTACCACGGCCTGTTCGCCAGCGACCATTTCAGCGTGTTCGCCAAGCTGCTGATCCTGGCCGCCTCCGCCATGGGGATCGTGGTGTCGCTGGACTACAACGAGCACCAGAACCTGCGCCGGTTCGAGTTCCCGGTGCTGATCCTGCTCTGCACCGTCGGCATGATGCTGATGGCCTCCGCCACCAACCTGATGTCGCTGTACATCGGCCTGGAGCTGCAATCGTTGTCGATGTACGTGCTGGCCGCGTTCGCGCGCGACCAGTTGCGCTCGGCCGAGGCGGGGCTGAAGTTCTTCGTGCTCGGGGCACTGGCATCCGGCCTGCTGCTGTACGGCATCTCGCTGGTGTACGGCTTTGCCGGCGCGATGGGCTTCGACCAGTTGGCGGCGGCGCTGTCCAACCCGGCCGGCGCCTCCGCCGGCCTCGTCGTCGGCATCGTGTTCATCGTCGTGGGGCTGGCGTTCAAGATCTCGGCGGTGCCGTTCCACATGTGGACGCCCGACGTGTACGAGGGCGCGCCGACCCCGGTCACATCGTTCATCGGCACGGCGCCGAAGGTCGCCGCCATGGTGCTGCTGGTGCGGGTGATGGCGACGCCGTTCGGCCACCTGCTGGGCCAGTGGCAGCAGTTGATCGTGCTGGTCTCCATCGCCTCCATGCTGATCGGCTCGCTGGCGGCGATCGGCCAGTTCAGCATCAAGCGGCTGATGGCCTACTCCTCCATCGGCCACATGGGCTACGCGCTGATCGGGCTGGCGGCCGGCACGGCGGTCGGCATCCGCGGCGTGCTGATCTACCTCGTCACCTACGTGTTCATGAATGCCGGCACGTTCGCCTGCATCATCGCCATGAAGCGTCGCGGCATCATGCTGGAGAAGATATCCGACCTGTCCGGCCTGGGCCGCACCGACCCTGGCCTCGCGCTGTGGATGACCATCTTCATGTTCAGCATGGCCGGCATCCCGCCGTTCTCCGGCTTCTGGGGCAAGTATTTCATCTTCACCGCCGCCGTGCAGAGCGGGCTGTGGACCCTGGCTGTGATCGGCGTGCTGACCAGCGTGATCGGCGCCTACTACTACCTGCGCATCATCAAGGTGATGTATTTCGATGCGGCGGTGGAGGCGTTCGACCCACGCCCGGCCTCGCTGTCGCTGGTCGCCGCCGGCGCCGGGCTGTTCACCGCCTTCATCTCGATCTTCCTGAACCCGATCGTCGCCGCCGCCGACGCCGCCTCGCGGGTGCTGTTCGGGTGAACCAGCCTCCGTCGCCGGCATCCCCCTGGCGGCTGCAAGTGTTCGAATCGCTGCCCTCCACCTCCGACCTCTGCCGCACGCTGGCCGAGGCGGGCGAGCCTGCGCATCTGGCGATCCTGGCCCGCCGGCAAACCCAGGGCAGGGGCACGCAGGGTCGCCTGTGGACCTCGCCGCCGGGCAACCTGTTCCTCTCGGCGCTGCTGCGCCCGCACGAGCGGATGCGCGATGTCGGCCAGTGGGCGCTGCTGGCCGCCGTCGCGGTGGCCGACGCTGTCGCCGGCCTGCTGCCCGACCCGGCCGCCCTGCGCCTGAAATGGCCCAACGACCTGCTGCTCGGCGATGCCAAGCTGGCCGGCATACTGACCGAGGCCAGCGCCGACCCGGCCGGCAACCTCGCCTGGCTGGTGATCGGCATGGGCGTGAACGTGGCGACCGCGCCCGCCCTGGCGGATCGCGTCACCGTCAGCCTGGCGCAGGTCACGGCGTCCCCGCCCGACCCGCTCACCCTGGCGCGGGCGGTGCTCGACCGGCTGCTGCATTGGCAGCAGGCCCGCCTGGTCGCGGGCTTCGCCGCCATCCGCGCCGCCTGGGTGGCGCGCGGGCCGGCCCTCGGCGCGTTGCTCACCTTGCGCCAGGGCGGCCGCGCGTTCGCCGGCCACTTCGCCGGGCTGGGCGATGACGGCAGCCTGCTGCTGGCGACCGGCGGGCGGGTCCACGCCTTCGCCGCCGGGGAGGTGTAGCCATGCTGCTGCTGGTCGATGCCGGCAACACCAACGTCGTCTTCGCCGTGCATGACGGCCGCCAGTATCGCGGCCGCTGGCGCATCGCCACCGAGCCGCAGCGCACCTCCGACGAATACGCCGTCTGGTTGCTGGGCCTATTCGGGCTGGTGGGCCTGAAGCGCGAGGAGGTTTCCGCCGCCGTGATCGGCACCGTGGTCCCCGCCGCGCTGTACCACCTGCGCCGCCTGGTGCGCGACTGGTTCGCGGTGGAGCCGCTGCTGGCCACGCCCTCGGTCGACTGGGGTTTCGCCATCAAGGTGGACCGCCCGGAGGAGGTCGGCGCCGACCGGCTGCTGAACGCGCTGGCCGCCCACACCCGCTACGCCGGCCCGCTGGTGGTGATCGACTTCGGCACCGCCACCACCTTCGATGTCGTGGATGGCGACGGCGCCTACGTGGGCGGAGTGATCGCGCCCGGCATCAACCTGTCGATCGAGGCGCTGCACCACGCCGCCGCCCGCCTGCCGCGCATCGCCATCGGCCGGCCCAGATCGGTGATCGGCCGTGGCACGGTGTCGGCCATGCAGTCCGGCATCTATTGGGGCTATGTCGGCATGATCGAGGGCTTGGTGGCGCGCATCCGTGGCGAGTTCGGCGCGCCGCTGAAGGTGGTCGCCACCGGCGGGCTGGCGCCGTTGCTGGCCGGCGGCACCGCGCTGATCGAGCGGATCGACCCCGATCTGACACTGGATGGCCTGCGCCTGTTGGCGGAGCGCAACCCCGCACCCATCTTATCCAAGAACAGAATGCGCCTGACCGAGAGCGACTGACCGCGCCATTCGCGGTTGCCGTCCGGTTGGGCAGGAACATTATTTTTACGACGAAAGAGTAACATGGACGCGCTCAGTGGTGATTTCGCCTTCCTGCCCTTGGGCGGGACCGGCGAGATTGGGATGAATCTCAACCTGTACAGATATGGCGGGCAGTGGCTCGCGGTGGATTGCGGCATCGGCTTCGGCGGCGCGGAACTGCCGGAAGTGGACGTGATGATGCCGGACCCGGCCTTCCTGGCCGAGCGCCGCGACAAGCTGGTCGGCCTCGTCATCACCCACGCGCACGAGGACCATCTCGGCGCGGTGGCGTGGCTGTGGCGGCAACTGCGCTGCCCGGTCTATGCGACGCCGTTCGCCGCCGCCGTGCTGCGGCGCAAGCTGGCCGAGAATGGGTTGCAGAACGAGGTGAAGCTGCATGTGGTGCAGCCGGGCGGGCGCCTGCAACTCGGCCCGTTCGGCTTGCAGTTCATCAGCGTGGCGCACTCGATCCCGGAGGCGCAGGCGCTCGCCATCACCACCGGGGCCGGCACCGTGCTGCACACCGGCGACTGGAAGCTGGACCCGCACCCGATGGTGGGGCCGCCGACCGATGTCGCCGCATTCAGGGCATTGGGTGAGCGCGGCGTGCTGGCGATGGTCTGCGACAGCACCAACGCCATGGTCGAGGGGCACTCCGGCTCCGAGGGCGACGTGCGCCAGGCATTGGCCGAGGTGGTCGCCAGCCTGCGCGGCCGCATCGCCGTCACCTGCTTCGCCAGCAACGTGGCCCGCGTCGAGAGCGTGGCGATGGCCGCGCGCGACGCCGGGCGCACCGTCGCCGTGGTCGGCCGCTCGCTGCGCAACCTGGAGGCGGCAGCGCGCGAGTGCGGCTACCTCAAGGGGCTGCCGCCGTTCATCGGCGAGGACGACGCCAACGACGTGTCCGACGACAACCTGTTGATCCTGGTCACCGGCAGCCAGGGCGAGCCGCGCAGCGCCCTGGCCCGCATCGCCGCCGACACCCACCCGCGCATCGAGCTCGGCGAAGGCGACACGGTGATGTTCAGCAGCCGCGTCATCCCCGGCAACGAGCGGGCGATCGGCACCGTGCAGGACAACTTGGTGCGCCGGGGCGTCAAGCTGCTGACCGACCACGACTACAAGATCCACGTCTCCGGCCACCCGGCGCGCGAGGAGCTGCGTCAGCTCTACGCGCTGGTGAAGCCGCGCTACTCGGTGCCGGTGCATGGCGAGTGGCGTCATCTGGCCGCCCACGCCGCCCTGGCGCAGGAGGCCGGCATCACCTCCATTATGATGGAGGACGGCGATATCCTCAGCCTGGCGCCAAGCGTGCCGGAGATCACCGACAGCGCGCCGGTCGGCCGTCTGGTGCTGGACGGCAACCGGCTGGTGCCATTGCAGGGCGCGGTCATGGGCGCCCGCCGGCGGATGCTGTTCAACGGCGTCGTCGTGGCGAGCGTCGCCGTGGACGAGCAGGGGCGGCTGCGCGGCCGTCCGCGCGTGACCGCCCCCGGCCTGTTCGAGCCGGACGACCCTGAGATGGACCGGGTGGCGAACGAACTCGCGAACGCCATGGGCGACCTTCCGGCGGCACTCCGGCGCGACGACGCGGCGTTGCAGGATGCCGCTAAGGCGGCATTGCGGCGGGCGCTCGGCAAACGCTTGCAGAAGCGGCCGCTGGTCGACCTGCACCTGCTGCGGGTCTAGCCCAACATGAGTAGCACGGGATGAACTGGTTCACCGGCTTCGTGCTCTATGCGCTGATCTGGTGGACCGTGCTGTTCGCGGTGCTGCCGTTCGGGACACACCCGGTCGCCGACGCCAGCGCCACCCCTGGCGGCTGGCGCGGCGCGCCCTCGCATCCACGCATCTGGACCAAGGTGATCGCGACCACGCTGATTGCGACGGTGCTCTGGGTGATCGCCTACGTGCTTATCACCGGTCCCTGGATCAGTTTCCGCAGCGGCTGGCTGGCTCTGCCCGATCGTTAGGCTGCGGTTGCCAAGGCATTGAGCCTATGCCGCGCCGTTGTGCAGTATAGTGTCTGCCAGCGTGTTTTTTCGCTGTGGCAGCGCGAAGTTATACTGGACTGGCTGCCTTTTGGGCACCATCATCACGAGCAGGAAGAGGTTTTCACCCCTTCCTGTCGCGTGACTGGCGTTTCCTCCCTAAACTTGGCCTTGTGCGCTGTTTGGCGCACGGGCCTTTTTTTTCTTCTAGCCAGTAAGCGCGGGGCTGTCACGCGAAAACATTACCCAATTGCCCACATTCTGACGCTTTGTTTCGCCAAGCCTTTGTGCAGCGCAAAAATCTTATGTCACACTCACTGGCAACGAAGTAATACGCGCAATCGGTGTCACTGGCGATCAACACCGTGTGCGTTTAGGGTCCGCTGACATCCATAGCTTACGGACCCCGTCCAATGCGTCTCTCCCGCAGTTTCGTGCCTACCCTCAAGGAAAATCCGGCCGAGGCGCAGATCGCCTCGCACCGGCTGATGCTGCGCGCCGGCCTGGTGCGCCAGACCGCGTCCGGCATCTACGCCTGGCTGCCGGCCGGCCTGCGCGTGCTGAACAACATCGCCCGCATCGTGCGGGCCGAGCAGGATGCCGCCGGGGCACAGGAAGTGCTGATGCCGACCATCCAATCGGCGGAATTGTGGAAGGTCAGCGGGCGCTACGACGCCTACGGGCCAGAGATGCTGCGCCTGCGCGACCGCCACGACCGCGAGATGCTGTACGGCCCGACCAACGAGGAGATGCTGACCGACCTGCTGCGCCAGTCGCTGAAGTCGTACCGCGACCTGCCGCAGATGCTGTACCAGATCCAGTGGAAGTTCCGCGACGAAATGCGCCCCCGCTTCGGCGTCATGCGCGGGCGTGAGTTCCTGATGAAGGACGGCTACAGCTTCGACCTCGACTACGACAGCTCGGTGATAAGCTACCGGCGCATGATGCTGGCCTACATGCGCATGTTCCAGCGCCTCGGCGTGAAGGCGATCCCGATGGTGGCCGACACCGGCCCGATCGGCGGCAACCTCAGCCACGAGTTCATCATCCTGGCCCCCACCGGCGAAAGCGAGGTGTTCTACGACGCGGCGTTCGAGCGCAACGACTACTCGGGCGCCGACTACGCCCACACCTCGGAGGCCGATCTGGCCCGGTTCTACGAGCAGGTGACCACGCCCTACGCCGCCACCGACGAAAAGCACGACCTCGCCGCATGGGACAAGGTCGCCGAAAAACGCCAGGGGCGGGGAATCGAGGTCGGCCACATCTTCTACTTCGGCACCAAATACAGCGAGCCGATGGGCCTGTCGGTGATCGGACGCGACGGCCAGCCGGTGATCCCGCACATGGGCAGCTACGGCGTCGGCGTCTCCCGCCTGGTCGGCGCGCTGATCGAGGCGCACCACGACGACGCCGGCATCATCTGGCCCGACAGCGTGGCCCCGTTCCGCGCCGGGCTGCTGAACCTCAAGGCCGGCGACGCACGCTGCGATGCCCTGTGCGAAGACATCTACGCCCGCCTCGACGGCAACGTCCTCTACGATGATCGCGACGACCGCGCCGGCGTGAAATTCAACGACGCCGACCTGATGGGCCACCCCTGGCAGATTGTGGTCGGCCCACGCGGGGCCGCAGCCGGCACAGTGGAACTGAAACGGCGGGCAACCGGCGAGAAGCAGGAACTTTCCATGGACGCCGCATTGGCACGCATCGGCGCGGTGTGACCCCAGGCGCCACGGTGCCGACCCGCCGCGAAGGCAGCGCTTCTTTTTGCAAAAAGAAGCAAAAACTCTCGCTCCGGTAGTACGTGGCGAGGCAAACATTCCTATTGCCGCTTGACACAGGCTGCGGGTTGTGTTCTTGTTCCGTTCGTGTCTCCCCCGCTCCCCGCACCCGCACCGAG
>JAYTQW010000509.1:0-6635 GCA_043746535.1 Rhodospirillales bacterium | reverse complement strand
CGCGGGCGATCATCTCGGCGTCGCCCCATGGCGTCTGTTCGGTGATCGTGTAGCCCATGCCGCGCAGCAGGGCGGCGGTGTCGGGCGACAGGGCGAACGGTTCGGCGAACAGCGTGTCGGGCAGGTATTGGTGATGCAGGCGGGGCGCGTCCACCGCCTCCTGCGGGGTCATGCCGTAGTCCAGCATGTTGAGGATGACTTCCAGCACGATGCTGATGATGCGGCTGCCGCCAGGGGAGCCAAGCACCAGCGCCACCTGGCCGTCGCGCAGGACGATGGTGGGCGCCATCGAGGACAGCGGGCGCTTGTGCGGCGCGATGGCGTTGCGCGGCCCCTGCACCAGGCCGAACAGGTTGGGCGTGTCGGGCGCCACGGTGAAATCGTCCATCTCGTCGTTCAGCAGCACGCCGGTTCCTGGCGGCATCGCATACGCGCCGAACGCGCCGTTGAGCGTGTAGGTGACGGCTGCCGCGTTGCCGGCGGCGTCGACCACGGCGAAGGAGGTCGTCTCCGGCTTCTCGTGCGGGGCGCTGGCGGCGGAGAGGTCGCGCGAGGGGGTTGCGCGCGGGCCGATCTGGGCGCGGATGGCGGCGGCGTAGGCGGGCGAGAGCAGCCGGTCGAGCGGGTTGGCGACGAACGCCGGATCGCCGAGCGTCGTGTTGCGGTCGAGGAAGGCGTGGCGCATCGCCTCGGTCATCAGGTGGACGCTGGCGGCGCTGTGGAAGCCCAGCGCGCGCAGGTCGTAGCCGGACAGGATGTCGAGGATCTCGCATAGGGTAACGCCGCCGGACGAGGGCGGGGCGGCCGACAGGATGCTGGCGCCGCGATAGGCGCAGGCGATGGGGGCGGACTCGGTGACGCGGTAGGCGGCGAGGTCGGCCTCGGTGAGCGCGCCCTGGGCCGCGTCCGCGAGGGCGTGGGCGAAGCCGCCGCGATAGAAGGCGTCCGGGCCGCCCTGGGCGATGGCGTCGAGTGTCGCGGCGAGGTCGCGCTGCACCAGCCGGTCCCCTGGCGCCAGCGGCGTGCCGTCGGGGCGCAGGAAGATTGCGGCGAGGACCGGGTTGGCGCGGAACCGGGCGATGCCGAGTTGCAGGATGTCGGTGTCGCCACGGGTCAGCGTGAAGCCGTCGCGCGCGAGGCGGATGGCGGACGCCATCACCTGCGCCCGGCTCATTCGCCCGTATTCCGCCCGTGCCATGTCCAGCCCGGCCACGGTGCCGGGCACGCCCGCCGCGCGCCAGCCGAACAGGCTGGCATCCTTGATCGGCTTGCCGGCGGCGTCGAGGTACATGCCGGCGCTGGCCGAGGCGGGCGCGGTCTCGCGGAAGTTCACGAACACGGCGCGGCCGTCCGCCATGCGCAGGGTCATGAAGCCGCCGCCGCCGAGGTTGCCGCAGCACGGGTTGACCACCGCCTCGGCATAGCCCACCGCCGCCGCCGCATCGACCGCGTTGCCGCCGGCCTCCAGCATCGCGACACCGGCCTCGGTCGCCAGGCGCTGGGCGGAGACGACCATGCCGTGCGCCGCCTCGACCGCCGCCGGCGCGGCGGCGTGAGCGAGGCAGGGGGCCAGCAGCAGCGTCGGCAGCGCGGCCCGGAGTAGCGCGCTCCAAAGCAGCCTCACCGGAGCAGCCTCAATTACCCACCGCCTCGCCGGGATCGACGCCGAGCATGTCGGTGCGCCGCAGCCAGCCACGGTAGCTGCCGGCCTGCACCTCGCACCACGCGGCGTCCGCCGCGCAGCCCCGGATGGTGCCGACCACGCCGGGTTTCAGCAGCGCCACGGCGTTCGCGGTCTCGCTGCCCGAGGCGCGCAGCGTGCGCGCGTCCGCTCCCGGCACGAGGAAGCCGCGCTGTCCGGTCAGCGTCGCCTGATGCACCCAGCCCTTGGTGCCGTCCTGGTCCTCGATCAGCCGCCACACCCCGAACTCGCGTTCGATCCGCACCGGCAGGTCGCGGCGGTGGTACACCCAGTCGATCGGGTACTGCATGCCCGGCCCGCTGCGCAGGTTGACCTCGTCGGAGCGGAACGCCGCCCAGCGCGGCAACTGCAGCCCGGTGGCGGTGCCCTTGGCCGGATCGATCTTCGGCGGCTCGGGCGCGGCCGGCGCCACCACGGCGGCACCCGCCGCCACGCCGGCGGCGGCCGCCGCAGCCGCAACCGCCGGGGCTGCCTTCACCGCAGGCTTGGGAGCGGGTTTGGCCAGGTCCGATGCCGGAGCCGCCGGCTTGATGCCGGGTTTGGCGGCAATGTGGGGGTGCGGCTTGCGGCGCAGCGGGGCCGGCCGTGGCGGCACCACCGGCGTGCCGAGCGCACTGGGAACCGTCACGCGATGAACCGTCACGCGATGAACCGTCACATGGTGCGGCGGCGCGACATGCCTCGGCACGGGCTTGCGCACAGGCGGCGGCCTGGGCGCGTCGGCGGTCGTTACGGGCGGCGGGAGCGAGCTGGACCCGATCGGGGCGTCGCCCTGCGCCCGCGCCACGGAGGCAGCGCCGATCAGCAGCGCGGCGGCGGCCAGCATGACGAGCGGCAGACGCGTCACAGCGTGACCACCTGCCCGCCGGCCACCGCATCCAGGAACGTGGCGATGCCGGCCACCTCGACGCCGGGCGATAGCTGGGCACGGTCCAGCGCCGAGAGCCGCAGGCCGGACTCGCAGGCCAGCAGCCGCGCGCCAAGCTCGGTCGACGCCTCCCGCAGCTCGCCCAGGCCCGCCACCCCGCGCAGCCGCACGGCGGCGTCGCGGCCGCTGTCCTCCAGCGCCGACCAGTCCGCCATCAGCGCGCGGCAGCCGTCGTTGGTGGCGAACACCACCACCGCCCTGCGCATCGCCGCCGCCCCGGCGGCGATCATGAACGCATAATGCGCGCGCTCATGGGTGCCGGAGATGAGCAGGATGCCGAGCGGCGGCGAGGTCGCGGGGTCAGATGGCATGGGATGGCTCCAGACAATGGGCGGACAGGTCGCGCAGCCCCGAGGCGGCGCCGCAGGCCGGGCAGGCGGGGTCGGCGGGAAGGCCGATGACGCGGAAGCGCATCGCCAGGGCGTCCCACAACAGCAGCCGGCCGGCAAGGCCCTCGCCGATGCCGAGGATTTCCTTCAACACCTCGGTCGCCTGCAACGTGCCCATGACGCCGGTGACCGGGCCGAGCACCCCGGCCTCGCCGCAGGCCGGCACCAGCCCCGGCGGCGGGGCTGCCGGGTACAGGCAGCGGTAGCACGGCAGGCCGGGAGCCGCGTGCGGCTTGAAGGTCGCCAACTGGCCCTCGTAGCGCAGCACGGCGGCGGAGATCAGCGTGCGCCGCGCCAGCACGCAGGCGTCGGCCACCAGGAACCGGGTGGCGAAGTTGTCGGTGCCGTCGCAGACGATGTCGTAGCCGGCGATCAGCGCCATGGCGTTGCCGGCATCCAGGCGCCGCGCATGGGCCACGATGCGCGGCCCCGGATTGCGCGCGCGTCCGGCGGCGGCGGTGGCCTCCGCCTTGCCGGCGCCCACCTGCGCGGTGGTGAAGGCGATCTGGCGTTGCAGGTTGGACAGCTCGATCCGGTCATGGTCGACCACGCCAATTCGGCCCACGCCGGCGGCGGCCAGGTACAGCACCAGCGGGCTGCCCAGCCCGCCGGCGCCGACCACCAGCACGCTTGCGGCAGCGAGCCTCGCCTGGCCGATGGCGCCGATGTCGGACAGCAGGATGTGGCGCGAGTAGCGCTGGATGTCGTCCTCGCTGAAGTCGAGATTGGGAACATCCAGGTTGGGCGCGTCCTGATCCATCAGGCGACCATAGCGGCTGGCGCGCTCGACACCCAGTCCCCCGGCCCGCGCAGCACCTCGAACGCGGTCTCCGACTCGCCCCGGCTGAAGTGGATGTCGAAAGTTTGATCGCCAACCTTGAGGTCGTACAGCGTGAGGTCCGGCAGCCAGGCCGGCAAGTGCGGGTCCAGCAGCAGCCGGCCCGCCGCGGCGTCGGGCCGCAACCCCAGGATCGCTTGCAGGAACGAGAACGCCGATCCGGCGGCCCAGGCCTGCGGCACGTTGGAGCCGAGGAACTGCACCGGGAAGTTGGTCGCGTCGCGCGCCACCCCGGCATACAGCTCCGGCACCTGCGACATCGCGAAGTAGCTGCCGGCGCCCGACACCGCGCGCGCCACCCGCGCGGCCTGGTCGTGGAAGCCGTAGCGCGCCAGCCCCTGCGCGATCAGCCCGTTGTCGTGCGGCCAGACCGAGCCGTTGTGGTACGAGTTCGGATTGTACGCCGCATGGTTGGACGCCAGCGTGCGCACGCCCCAGCCGCTGAACATGGCCGAGTGCAGCAGCCGGTCGGCCACCTGCCGCGCCCGCGCCGGGGGGATCAGCCCGCACCACAGGCAGTGGCCGATGTTGGAGGCGGAGGTCAGCACCTGCCGCTTGTCGCCGTCCAGCGCGTAGGCGTAGCCGCCGAACGCCTCGTTCCAGAACGCCGCGTCGAACCGCTCCCGCAGGCTGGCCGCCTTGGCGCGCAACGCCTGTGCCCGCTCCGGCCGGCCGAGCGCGTCGAAGACCTCCGCCATGCCCTGCCACGCGGCATAGACGTAGCCTTGCAGCTCGCACAGCGCCTTCGGCCCGCGCACGACGGTGCCGTCGGGATACAGCACGCCGTCGCCGGAGTCCTTCCAGCCGACGTTCTCGTAGCCCATCGAGGAGCGCGTCTCGTATTCCTGGAAGCCGTCGCCGTCGCGGTCGCCCCACTCGTCGATCCAGGTGAGGCAGCCCTCGGCCACGTCGATGTGGTCGCGCAGCAGCGTGGCGTCGCCGGTCCAGCGCCAGGCCGCGTGCAGCACCATCAGGTAGAGCGGCGTCGCGTCGGCGGTGCCGTAGTACGGCGTGTGCGGGATCAGCTTGAAGAACGCCAGCTCGCCCAGCCGCATCTCGTGCAGGATCTTGCCCGGCTCGGCGTCGCGGTAGTCGTCGCGCGCGTGGGCCTGCTCGGCGCCCAGCACCGCCAGCGCGCCGCGCGCGAACTCGGCGGTGATCGGCAGCGTCTGCAACGCGGCGATCAGGCTGTCGCGCCCGAACAGCGCCACGAACCAGGGCAGGCCGGCGGCGGGGATGACGTGTCGCCCGGTCGGCGTCTCGATCGGCAGCCGCAGCGCCGCCATGTCGTCGAGCGCCTGGTGGTAGAGCCGGTAGTATTCCTCGTTGGAGCAGCGCAGCTTGGTCGCCTCCTGCCGCCAGGCGTCCAGCGCCTGGCCGGCCTCGCTGTGCATGTTCTCGCCGGTGCAGGCGCGCGGCGCCTCCAGCTCGGTGGCGCCGTCGATCAGGTTGGACAGCATGCAGGCGTGCCAGACCTGGCCCGGCGCGATCACCACCTCGAAACTGAGCCGGCCGTTGGCATAGAGGGCGCCGTGCGGACTGTGCGCGCGCATGACGACGGCGCGGTGGAACGCCTGGTTGCGGTAGCTGTTGGTCAGCGTCTGGGCGGCATCGTCCCAGATCGTGGTGATCTGGCCGCGCCGCACCAGCCGCCCGGCCTTGACCTCGAACACGTCGCCGAAATCGGCCCGGATCGATAGTTCCAGGTTGAAGCGCACGGCTTTGGCGCTGTGGTTGGTGATGTCGAGATCCTCATGCACGCCGCCATCGATCCAGCGGCCCAGCACCAAGCTCAGGCTGTGTTCCGGGATTGCGCCGTCCACCGTGTCGATGGCCGGGTTGGTCATGAACACGCGCGCGGCGAAATGGGTGATGGCGCCGCTGTTCAGCAACTGCCAGCGCATGCCGTTGGCGTACAGGCACCACAGGCCGATCAGCCGCGTGTCGCGGAACATCAGGCCGCGCGGGTTGTCCTCGGCCAACTGGCCGTCGGGCTCCGCCGCCCAGACGATCTCGCCCTGGTGGATGACCAGTTGCGGCGAACCTACCGTGATCTGCAACGACATCGTGGAATGTTCCGTGGCTGTGGGTCAGGTGGCCGTTGTCAGCCGGGTTGCGGCAGCACCGCGAACAGGTCGGTGTCGCCGGTCCGCTCCCCGGCCCGTGTCAGCAAGGCGTGGACCTGTCCCCGGTGATGGGTCTGGTGATTAAACAAATGCATCACGATGGTTGCACGCGGCATCGTCATGTCGCGGCCGAGTGCCCCGCTGTGCCAGGTAAGCCCGCCGTCGATCCAGTGCTGCGACAGCGCCGCCGCCCAGTCGGCGATCCCGGCGTCGGCGGCCTCGCGCGCGGCGCGCAGTTCGGCAAAGTCGCCGGCCATCGCCGTGCTGGTGGCCAGCGTCTCCGCCGGCCGGGGCCAGCCGGCCAGCCGCGACATCCACATCCGGTCGGCCCACAGCAGGTGCGACAGGGTGGCGTGGATGGAGCCGAAGAACGCGCCGCCATCGGACCGCCGCGCCGCGTCGGACAGGCGCGCGGCGGCGGCGTAGAGGCGGCGGTTCAGCTCGCCGTCGTAGGCCGCCATGGTCTGCGCATAGGCGGGCGCGATCATGCCGCAAGCCTGTGCGCGCCGCGCCACTCGCTCCAGAGCAGCCACGCGCCGGCCAGCAGGATGAGGCCGGCGCCAGCGAACACCGGGGCCGCGGGCACATCGCCGAACACCACGTAGCCGAGGATGAACGCCCAGATCAGCGCGCTGTATTCGACCGTCGCCAT
>JAYTQW010000508.1:0-6613 GCA_043746535.1 Rhodospirillales bacterium | reverse complement strand
CGGCGCTGGCCGCCATCGGTCCCGCCGACCTGGAGCGGATCGACGAGATCGAACGTGAGACGCGCCACGACGTGATCGCGTTCCTCACCTGGCTGGCCGAACGCATCGGCCCGGACAGCCGCTTCGTGCATCTGGGCCTGACCAGCAGCGACGTGCTCGACACCACGCTGTCCGTGCAACTGGTACAGGCGACCGACCTGTTGCTGGCCGACCTCGACGCGCTGCTGGCGGCTCTGCGGACGCGCGCGTTCGAGCACCGGCACACCGTCACCATCGGCCGCAGCCACGGTATCCACGCCGAGCCGACCAGCTTCGGCCTCAAGCTCGCCGGCCACTACGCCGAGTTCGCCCGCAACCGCACCCGCCTGCTGGCGGCCCGCGCCGAGATCGCGGTGGCGGCGTTGAGCGGGGCCGTGGGCACGTTCGCGCATGTCGACCCGCGCGTGGAGGCGCATGTGGCGGCGGCACTCGGGCTGGCGGTCGAGCCGGTATCGACCCAGGTGATCCCGCGCGACCGCCACGCCGCCTATTTCGCAGCACTCGCAGTGGTGGCGTCGGGCGTCGAGCGGCTGGCGACCGAGATCCGGCACTTGCAGCGCAGCGAGGTGCGGGAGGCGGAGGAGTTCTTCCACCCCGGCCAGAAAGGCTCGTCGGCGATGCCGCATAAGCGCAACCCGGTGCTGAGCGAGAACCTGACCGGCCTCGCCCGCACGGTGCGCGCCGCCGTGGTGCCCGCGCTGGAGAACGTGGCACTGTGGCATGAGCGCGACATCAGCCATTCCTCGGTCGAGCGCGCCATCGCCCCCGACGCCACCGCAACCCTCGACTTCGCGCTGGCCCGCGCCGCCGGCATGATCGAGCGGCTGCTGGTCTATCCGGCCCGGATGCAGGCCAACCTGGACGCGCTCGGCGGCGTGGTGCATTCCGGCGAGGTGCTGCTGGCCCTGACCCGTGCCGGTGTATCGCGTGAGGACGCCTACCGCATCGTGCAGCGCAACGCGATGGCGACCTGGACCCGGCTCGGCGAGCCGGATGGCCGCAGCTTCCGCGAGAACCTGGATGCCGATCCCGACATCACCGGCCTGGTGGCGCCCGAGACGCTGGATGCGGCGATGGATGCGCGGTTGCACCTGCGCCACGTCGATGATGTGTTCGTGCGGGTGTTCGGCGACGGCTTGTAGCGGCCTCGCCACGCCTAACCTCTCCGTCATGCCCAGTATCCAGGCCTATCTGCTCAGCCGGCTGATCCGATGGCACATGAAACGCGCGTCGGGGCCCAACGAGCGCGGTCCTGACGACCTGGCGCGGACGCGGGCGATGCTGAACCGGCCGGCGATGGGTCCGATCCCGCGCGACGTGCGCTTCACCCCGGCGCCGGATGCTCCGCTGCCGGGCGAGTGGGCGGTCTCGACGCAGGCCGCCGCCGACGCGCCGGTGCTGCTGTACGTGCATGGCGGCGGCTTTTTCGCCTGCTCGCCGGCGACGCACCGCTCGGTCACGTCCGGGTTCGCGCAGGGGGGGCGGTTCCGCGTGTTCGCGCCGGACTACCGGCTGGCGCCCGAGCATCGCTTTCCCGCCGGCCTGAACGACGTGCGCGCCACGTACGACTGGCTGGTGGCGACCGGCCGCCCCCCGGTGGCGCTGGCCGGCGACTCGGCGGGCGGCAATCTCGTGCTGGCGCTGCTGCTGAGCCTGCGCGACGATGGCTGCCCGCTGCCGGCGGCGGCAATCTGCTTCTCCCCCGTCACCGACCTCGCCGCCACCGGCGCCTCGCTGGTCGGCAACGATGGCCGCGACTGCATGTTCCACGGCGCCGAGGTGTCGCTGCTGGCTGGCGTGTACCTGCCGGACGGCGCCGACAGCCGGACGCCGCTGGCCTCGCCGCTGTATGGCGCTATGGCCGGGCTGCCGCCGCTGCTGCTGCTGGTGGGCGCGGACGAGGTGCTGCTGGACGACTCCGTGCGCCTCGCCGCGCGCGCACGGGAGGCGGGCGTCACCGTGGAGCTGGAGCAATGGCCGGTGGTGCCGCATGCCTGGCCGGTGATGGGGCGCTGGCTGCCGGAGGCGCGCCGCGCGGTGGAACGGGCGCGGCACTTCGCCGCTCGCCACGGCGCGTTGGCCTGAACCGCCGCCACTGCTATACCGCCCTCATCAGCGCCGTCGCGGCGATGCAACAGGCGGCTCTGGCGCGTGCGGGGATGGCCCGTCGGGCGGGGCCGCGATCGAGGATGTCGCTATGGCCCGCCGCCGGCAACTCTATGAAGGCAAAGCCAAGATTCTGTTCGAGGGGCCGGAGCCGGGCACCTTGGTGCAGTATTTCAAGGACGACGCCACCGCGTTCAACGCGCAGAAGAAGGGCGTCATCACCGGCAAGGGCGTGCTGAACAACCGCATCAGCGAGTACCTGATGACGCGGCTGGGCGAGATCGGCGTGCCGACCCACTTCGTCCGCCGCCTCAACATGCGCGAGCAGTTGATCCGCGAGGTCGAGATCATCCCGATCGAGGTGGTGGTGCGCAACGTCGCCGCTGGCAGCATCGTGACCCGCCTCGGCATCGCCGAGGGCACCCGGCTGCCGCGCAGCATCATCGAGTACTACTACAAGAACGACGCGCTCGGCGATCCGATGGTGGCGGAAGAGCACATCACCGCGTTCGGCTGGGCGGCGACGCAGGACATGGACGATATCGTGGCGCTGACGCTGCGCATCAACGATTTCCTGACCGGCCTGTTCCTGGGCGTCGGCATCACCCTGATCGACTTCAAGGTGGAGTTCGGCCGGCTGTGGGAGGAGGAGGACATGCGCATCGTCCTGGCCGACGAGATCAGCCCGGACAACTGCCGGCTGTGGGACAGCAAGACCAACGAGAAGATGGACAAGGATCGCTTCCGCAAGGATCTGGGCAAGGTCGAGGAAGCCTATCAGGAGGTGGCGCGGCGCCTGGGCATCCTGCCGGAAGCCGGCAGCCGCGACCTGAAAGGGCCGGAGACGATGCAATGAGGGAAGCGGGGCAGTGAGGCAAGCAGGGCAATGATGGAGGCGGGGCAATGAAGGCCGTCGTCACCGTCATGCTGAAGCCGGGCGTGCTCGACCCGCAGGGCCGCGCCATCGGACAGGCGCTGGGCCACCTCGGCTTTGCCGGCGTCGGCGATGTCCGGGTCGGCAAGGTGATCGAGCTGCAACTGGACGCGGCCGACGCCGACGCCGCCCGCGCGCAGGCCGAGGCGATGGCGCGCAAGCTGCTGGCCAACGGTGTCATCGAGAGCTTCCGCGTGGAGATCGCCGGCTGATGCGCGCCGGCATCGTCGTCTTCCCCGGCATCAACCGCGAGCGCGACATGGCGATGGCCCTTGAGCGCAGCACCGGCCAGCGCCCGCGCATGGTCTGGCACAAGGACACCGACCTCGCCGGCCTCGATCTGGTCGTGCTGCCGGGCGGCTTCAGCTACGGCGACTACCTGCGCTGCGGCGCGATGGCGGCGCAGTCGCCGATCATGGGCGCGATCCGTGCCCATGCCGCGCGCGGCGGCGCGATCCTGGGCGTGTGCAACGGCTTCCAGATCCTGACGGAGGCCGGGCTGCTGCCGGGCGCGCTGTTGCGCAACGCGCGGCTGCGCTTCCTGTCGATGGACTGCCACCTGCGCGTCGAGCGCGCCGACACCATCTTCACCGGCCAATACCGGACCGGCGACGTGTTCTGCGCCCCGATGGCGCATGGCGACGGCAACTTCTTCGCCGACGACGCCACCCTGGACCGGCTGGAGGGCGAAGGGCTGGTGGCGTTCCGCTACGTCACGCCGGCGGGCGAGGCGACAGCGGCGGCGAACCGCAACGGCTCGGCGCGCGGCATCGCCGGCATCCTCTCACCCAACCTGCGCGTGCTCGGCCTGATGCCGCACGCGGAGGATCTGGTCGACCCGATGATGGGCGGCGAGGATGGGCGGCCATTGTTCGACGGCCTAGCGGCGGCGCTCGCGGCATGACCGTCGATGCGGCCTTGGCCCGCAGCTTCGGGCTGTCCGACGACGAGTACGGCCGCGTGCTGGCGATCATGGGACGCACGCCCAGCCTTACCGAACTCGGCGTGTTCAGCGTGATGTGGTCGGAGCACTGCTCGTACAAGTCCTCGCGCGTCTGGCTGCGCACGCTCCCGACCACCGCCCCCTGGGTGATCCACGGTCCCGGTGAGAACGCCGGGGTGGTGGCGATCGGCGACGGCCTCGCCGCCGTGTTCAAGATGGAGAGCCACAACCACCCGAGCTTCATCGAGCCGTACCAGGGCGCCGCGACCGGCGTCGGCGGCATCCTGCGCGACGTGTTCACCATGGGCGCGCGCCCGGTCGCCAACCTGAACGCGCTGCGCTTCGGCGATCCGCGCGACCCGCGCACGCGGCGCGTGGTGGACGGCGTGGTGCGCGGCATCGGCGGCTATGGCAATTGCGTCGGCGTGCCCACGGTCGGCGGCGAGGTCAACTTCCACCCGGCCTACTCCGGCAACCCGCTGGTCAACGCCATGACCGTGGGCGTGCTGCGCGCCGACCGCATCTTCCTCTCCGCCGCCGCCGGCATCGGCAACCCGGTGATCTATGTCGGCAGCAGGACCGGGCGCGACGGCATCCACGGCGCCACCATGGCCAGCACGGAGTTCGGCGCCGACAGCGAGGCCAAGCGCCCGACCGTGCAGGTCGGCGACCCGTTCACCGAGAAGCTGCTGATCGAGGCGTGCCTGGAATTAATGGAGACCGACGCCATTGTGGCGATCCAGGACATGGGCGCCGCCGGCCTGACCAGCAGCGCGGTCGAGATGGCCGGCAAGGGCGGGGTCGGCATCGCGCTCGATCTCGACAGGGTGCCGCAGCGCGAGGCCGGCATGACCGCCTATGAGATGATGCTGTCGGAGAGCCAGGAGCGGATGCTCATGGTGCTGCGTCCGGACCGGCAGGAGATGGCGCGGGCGATCTTCGACAAATGGGACCTGGATTTCGCGGTGATCGGCCGCATCACCGACACCGGGCGCATCGTGGTGACGCATCGCGGCGTGGTGGAGGCGGATATCGCACTCGCCCCGCTGGCGGACGCGGCACCGCTGTACCACCGCCCGACCGAGGCGACGCCGCCGCGCGCGAAGCTGGGGCCGGTGGCCGATCCGGCCGGCATCCTGCCCGCCCTGCTGACATTGATCGGCTGCCCCGACCTGTGCTCGCGCGCCTGGGTGTGGGACCAGTACGACAGCACCGTGGGCGGTCAGACCGTGCGCCGCCCCGGCGCTGCCGACGCGGCGGTGGTGAGGCTGGAGGGCAGCCGGCGCGGCCTCGCCCTGACCACCGACTGCACGCCGCGCTACTGCGCCGCGGATGCCCGCCTTGGGGGCATGCAGGCGGTGGCCGAGGCGTGGCGCAACCTCACCGCCACCGGCGCGCGGCCGCTGGCAATCACCGACAACATGAACTTCGGCAACCCGGAGAAGCCGCTGGTGATGGGCCAGTTCGCCGCTGCCATCGCGGGCATGGCGGCGGCTTGCGTGGCGCTCGATTTCCCGGTCGTGAGCGGCAACGTCAGCCTGTACAACGAGACCGAGGGCCAGCCGATCCTGCCGACGCCGGCCATCGGCGGCCTGGGCGTGCTGGACGACGCCGGCATGGCGGCCCGGATCGCGCTGCCGCCCGGCCTCGACCTGGTGCTGGTCGGCGCAACCTCCGGGCATCTCGGCCAGTCGCTTTGGCTGCGCGAGGTCGCCGGGCGCGAGGACGGGCCACCGCCCGATGTGGACCTGGCCGCCGAGCGGGCCAACGGCGATTTCGTCCGCGCCCGCATCCTGGACGGCACCGTGCGCGCCTGCCACGACATCTCCGATGGCGGGCTGCTGATCGCGGTGGCCGAAATGGCGCTGGCCGGCGACACCGGGATCACCCTGACCGCCACCGGCGACCACGGCTTCTGGTTCGGCGAGGACCAGTCGCGCTACCTGCTGGCGGTGGCCGACGGCGCGGCGCTGGTTGCCTCGGCCTCGGTGCCCGCTACGGTGATCGGCCATAGCGGCGGCGTGGCGGAGTTGATCCTGCGCGGTGGCGGCACAATATCGCTGGCGAGGCTTCGCGCGGCGCACGAGGCTTTCTTTCCCGCCTGGATGGACAGTGGGCCCTGAAGGAGCACCGGCATGGCGATGGCAGCAGGCGACATTGAGGCGCTCATCAAGGCAGCCTTGCCGGATGCCCGCGTGACCATCGAGGACCTGGCCGGCGACGGCGACCACTACGCGGCCACGGTCGTGAGCGACCTGTTCCGCGGCAAGTCGCGCATCCAGCAGCACCAACTGGTCTATGCCGCCCTGCGCGGCCGAATGGGGGGCGAACTGCACGCCCTCGCCCTGCAAACCTCAGCTCCCGAATAAGGATTCCTTTCCGATGACCAACCCCGTCTTCGAGCGCATCCAGTCCGAGATCGCCGCCAACCCGGTCATGCTTTACATGAAGGGCAACGCGATGTTCCCGCAATGCGGGTTCTCCGCGCGGGTGGTGCAGATCCTGACCCATATCGGGGTGCCGTTCCACACCGCCAACGTCCTGGAAGACCCGGCCCTGCGCGACGGCATCAAGCAGTTCTCCAACTGGCC
>JAYTQW010000507.1:0-2615 GCA_043746535.1 Rhodospirillales bacterium | reverse complement strand
GACCGCTGGTTCCTGGACCGCTTGGCCACGCACATCCTGGCGTTCGAGGGCGACAGCCACGTCGAGTGGTTCGAGGGCAACTTCCAGGACTACGAGGCGGACAAGCGACGTCGACTTGGCGCCGACTCCACCGAACCGCACCGCCTCAAATACCGTCCGCTGGTCCGTTAGGCACAGCGCGCCACCGGCGCCCGGCCGGGTGCGGCGGCCCGGATGCTGAATGTGTTCCGGTGCCTGCGCACCGGGCGGCTCGACCTGCGCCCGGTGGCGGCGGCCGACCTGCCCGATCTGGTGGCGCTGAAGGCGGACCCGCGCGCCTTCGCCCTGCTGCTCGGCGGTGTGCGCAGCCACGCGCGGGCGACCGAGGAATTGGCCGAGGACATTGCCTTCTGGGGCCAGTTCGGCGTCGGCATGTGGTCGATCCGCCAGCAGGCCAGCGGCCTGTTCGTCGGCATGACCGGCATCATGCGGCGCGGCGACGGGCGCGGCATGGCGCTGCGCTTCGCCCTGGCGCCGGCCCTGCGCGGGCGCGGCTATGCCAGCGAGGCGGCGTCGGCGGCGCTGCGGTTCGCACATGAATACGGTCGCCTGCGCCGGGTGGTGGCGGTGGCGCGCGCCACCAACTTCGCCAGCCGCGAGGTGCTGGGCGCGATCGGCATGCGCGAGGTCGAGAGCTTCGTGCAGCACGACCACCGCATGCTGCTGTTCGAGAGCGTGTCCGAGCGATGAGGGTCACGCCGGAACGTCGGAGGTATATCTTGGCCGGTGACGGCGACAACGGTGGCGGCCATCGCCATGGGACCGCAAGGCCGTCCAAAAGCGAGTTCCCGGCGGATTGGACCGACGATCGCATCATCCAGGCTATCGAGGAGGTGGCGAATGACGTTAATTCGATACAGGAGCCAGCGGCTGGTGGTCGTATGTTCGTGCGAGGCGAACGACATGGACTTGGTATAACCGTCGTCATCGGGCGCGACGGCAGCTTCATCGTCACCGGCTATCCAACCAGCTCGCCGAGAAACCCGTCAGGAGGGACAAGTGGACAAT
Organism: Rhodospirillales bacterium; assembly: GCA_043746535.1. Taxonomy (GTDB): domain Bacteria; phylum Pseudomonadota; class Alphaproteobacteria; order Acetobacterales; family Acetobacteraceae; genus CAVRQM01. The sequence continues at coordinate 1,568 of JAYTQW010000507.1, read as the reverse complement.
AGCTATTACCTCGATCTCCACCGGCGGAGTGCCGCCCTGCTCGCGGCCGTAAGGGGTTCGCTGGGCGAGCGTGATGTCCGGCAGGCGCAGAGCCTGTTGGACGCGGGAGAATATGGGTTGGTCGTGGAGCAACTCGCGGCCGGGCTGCACGAGGCCGGCATCGTCCCGGCGCCATCGGTTCGGAAATCGTTCCTCGATCTCGCCGCCACGATGGGATTGCAGGACGACGAGCATGTCCGCGCCCTTCGCGACACCCCGGCCGAAGCGCACTCGCTGCGCGCGTGATGCCGTAGGCGTGCCCCATCCCGACACCTGGCTGAAAGTCCTGCCGTCAGGGCTTTTCTGCGAACCCGGCGGCTTCTTCATCGACCCGGTGCGCCCGGTCGAGCGCGCCGTCATCACCCACGCCCACGCCGACCATGCCCGCCCCGGCAACGACGCCGTGCTGGCCACCGAGGAGACGCTGGCGGTGATGCGCACGCGCATGGGCGAGGCGTATGCCGGACGGTCGCCACAGGCGCTGTCCTACGGCGAGCGGCTGCGCATCGGCGAGGTGGAGGTCTGGCTGGAACCCGCCGGCCATGTGCTCGGCTCGGCGCAGGTGGTGATGACCTGGCGCGGCAGCCGGGCGGTGGTCAGCGGCGACTACAAGCGCCGCCCCGACCCGACCGCGCGCGGCTTCGTGCCGGTGCCCTGCGACGTGTTCGTGACCGAGGCGACATTCGCCCTGCCGGTGTTCCGCCACCCGCCGGCCGATGCCGAAATCCGCCGCCTGCTGGACAGCGTGGCGCTGTTCCCGGACCGCACCCACGTCGTCGGCTGCTACGCGCTCGGCAAGTGCCAGCGGCTGATCGCACTGCTGCGCGCCGCCGGTTGGGACGCGCCGATCTGGCTGCACGGCGCGCTGCTGCCGCTCTGCGCGCTGTACGAGGCGCACGGCATCCCGCTCGGCGACCTGCGCCCGGCGACGGTGGCCGCCAAGGAGCAACTGGTCGGCCAGATCGTCCTCGCACCGCCCGGCGCCATCGCCGACCGCTGGGCACGAAGGCTGGCCGATCCCGTGGTATGCCTCGCCTCCGGCTGGATGCGGGTGCGCCAACGCGCCAAATCGCGCGGCGTGGAACTGCCGCTGGTGATCTCCGACCACGCCGACTGGGACGAACTGCTGGCAACGCTGGACGACGTGGGCGCGCCGGAAGTATGGGTGACGCATGGGCGGGAGGAAGCGCTGATCCACGCCGCCGGCCTGCGCGGCATCCGGGGCCGGGCATTGCGGCTGGTGGGCTACAGCGACGACGACGATGCCGAAACGGCGGAGCACCCGACGGACGGACCCGAGGCGCACTAGCATCCGTTGCGCTGACCCGCAGCGAAGGCAGCGCTTCTTTTTGCAAAAAGAAGCAAAAACTCTCATTCGTCAGCGGGCGTAGCGATGCAAGTATTCCTATTGCCGCTTGACACAGGCTGCGGGTTGTGTTCTTGTTCCGTTCGTGTCCCTCCCGCTCCCCGCACCCGCACCGAGCCTGTCGCAGCGCCTGACGCTGGTGGTGCAGGCCCTGCGCGCGGCC
>JAYTQW010000506.1:0-3455 GCA_043746535.1 Rhodospirillales bacterium | reverse complement strand
GCGGAACACCTCGTCGTCGCCCTCGACCCGGTCCACGCCCAACACGCGGAACCCGTCATCCAGCAACCCGGCGCAGGCCAGGTTGTAGAGGGCCGGCATCAGCAGCCGTCTGGTCAGGTCGCCGCTGGCGCCGAAGACGACCATGGCGGATTTCGGCGCCGGCCTGGCCTGCGCCAGCGTCGAGGGATCGCGGGCGAGCGTGCCGTCGAGAACCTGCATCGGCTATTCCTTCAACAGCGCGCGGGCGGCTTCCAGCACCTTCGGCGCGGTGAAGCCGAATTTTTCCTGCAACTTGGCCAAGGGCGCGGATGCCCCGAAGGTGTGCATGCCGATGATCGCCCCATCCAGGCCGGTGTAGCGGTCCCAGCCGAGCGTCGCGGCCTGTTCGACCGCGATCCGGCGCCTGATGTGGCGCGGCAGCACGCTCTCGCGGTAGGCGTCGTCCTGCTTCTCGAACTGGTCCCAGGACGGCATCGACACCGTGCGCACCCGCACGCCCTCGGCCTCCAGCGCCTCGGCGGCGCCCAGGATCAGCGACAGCTCGCTGCCGGTCGCCATCATGATGATCTGCGGCTCGCCGCCCGGCGTGTCGCGCAGCACGTAGGCGCCCTTCGCCAGCCCGCTGGCCGGGGCGTATTTCTCGCGGTCGATGGTCGGCAACGCCTGCCGCGACAACGCCAGCGCGGTCGGCTCGTGGGTCAGCGACAACGCCAGCCGCCACGCCTCAGCGACCTCGTTGGCATCGCCAGGACGGATCACCACCAAGCCGGGCACGCCGCGCAGCGAGGCCAGTTGCTCGATCGGCTGGTGCGTCGGCCCGTCCTCGCCGACGCCGATGCTGTCATGGGTGAAGATGTAGATGACCGGCAGCTCCATGATCGCCGACAGCCGGATCGGCGCCTTCATGTAGTCGCTGAAGATCAGGAAGCCGGCGGCGTAGCTGCGCAGGCCATACACCGCCATGCCGTTGGCGAGGCTGCCCATGGCGTGCTCGCGGATGCCGAAATGCAGGTTGCGGCCGTCGTAGCTGCCCGGCTCGAAGCTGCCGGCGCCCTGGAAGGTCATGCTCGACTTGGTGGATGGCGCCAGGTCCGCGGCGCCCCCGATCAGCCAGGGCAAATGTGGGGCGACGGCGTTCAACACCTTCTGGCTGCTGTCGCGCGAGGCGATGCCCTTGGCGTCGGCCGGGAACGACGGGATATCGGCGTCCCAGCCGGCGGGCAGCTTGTGCTCGTTGATCTGGTCGAGTTCGGTCGCCAACGCGGGATACTCGGCCCGGTAGCGGTCGAACAGCGCGCTCCACCTGGCCGAGGCGGCGGCGCCGCGCGCGCCCAGCTTGGCCTGGAAATGCGCCTGCACCCCGTCCGGCACCAGGAACTGCGCGTCCTCCGGCCAGCCATAAGCCCGCTTGGCGCCGCGCACCTCCTCCACGCCCAGCGGCTCGCCATGCGCGGAGGCGGTGCCGGCCTTCTTCGGCGCGCCGAACGCGATCTGGCTGTGGACCACGATCAGCGCCGGGCGGTCGCTGACCGCACGCGCCGCCGCCATCGCATCGCGCACGGCAGAGATGTCGTTCACGTCGGCGACATGGCGCACGTCCCAGCCATAGGCCACGAAGCGCGCGCCGACATCCTCGTTGAAGGCGAGGTCGGTGCTGCCCTCGATGGTGATCTTGTTGCTGTCGTAGATCCAGGTCAGGTTGCCCAGCCGCAGGTGCCCGGCGGTGGAGGCGGCCTCGGACGAGACGCCCTCCATCATGTCGCCGTCGCCGGCCAGCACCCAGACATGGTGGTCGAACAGGTCGAAGCCGGGCTTGTTGTAGCGCGCCGCCAGCATCCGCTCCGCCATCGCCATGCCGACCGAGTTGCCGCAGCCCTGGCCGAGCGGCCCGGTGGTGGTCTCGACGCCGGTGGTCATGCGGTATTCCGGGTGGCCCGGCGTCTTGCTCGACATCTGGCGGAACTGCTTGAGGTCGTCCATGGTCAACGCCGGCGTGCCGTCGGCGTTCTTAATGCCCGTCAGGAAAATGAGCGAGTACAGCAGCATGGAGGCGTGGCCGACCGACAGCACGAAGCGGTCGCGGTTGGCCCATTCCGGTTTGGCCGGGTCATAGACCAGGAAATCCTGCCACAGCGTGTATGCCACCGGGGCCATCGACATCGGCGTGCCGGGATGGCCGGAGTTGGCCTTCTGCACCGCGTCGATCGCCAGCGTGCGCATGGTGTCGATGCTGGTCTTGTCGATCGCCTCGATCTGGTCGGTCACGCCGCGTCTCCCCATGTGCGCCGGCAATCTAGCGTATCCCGGCCAGCGAGCCTATCCAGGACCGCGCGCCTGCCACACGCCGCCGCCGGTCATAAGGCGGCGCGCAGGGAACAAGTTGCAGCCCGCGCCACGCCGATGAACACGCCGAATTGGCGTCAATTCGGTTCTCGCGGGTGAGAGTCCTGAAATCCGCCATGGCCTGATCCGGCCAAATCGGCTATCTGCCCCGCTCACCCAGGAGATGGCTTCGCATGGCTGGCTACAAAGGCAACGACTTCAATGACCGCGCCGCCGCCGCAGCGGCCGCCAAACGCGCTTTGGTCGAGAAGTTCAAGGCCCAGCCAAGTCCCGACGATCCCGCCGTGATCGAGCGCCAGCAGAAGCAACTGGCCATCGTCGCCGCGCGCGAAGCCCGTGCCGCCGACCGCGAAGTCCTTCGTCAAGTCGAACTCGCCCGCCAAGCCGAACTGGCCGTCATCGCCGCCGCCGAGCAAGCCGCGCGCGATGCCGAGGAAGTCGCCCGCCAAGTCGAAGTCGCCGCCGAAGCAGTCCGCGCCAAGCTGCGCGAAGCAGCCCTGGAAGCCGAACGCAAAGCCGCCCGCGATGCCCGCTACGCCGCCCGCAAGGCACGCCGCTAATCGATATCGGGCTGCCGCGACGAGGCCTCTCCAGGCAGGCCAGGCAAGCGGTTCTTTTTTGCAAAAAAGAACCAAAAAACTCCCACTGGTCAGGCGTGTGCGCACCGTTCAGGCGACGGCATAGTACGTTTTGATATCGTAACGTTGTAGTCATGCGTAGGCCCGCTTACGCCGGCCCTGCATTGAAAATGAGCGGACGGCGCGCGCGACGCCTGGGCGGTGGCCGCGAGGGCGTTGGCGGTTCTGGCGCCGGCGGCGCTGCCGCGCGCGCCTGCGGAGCAGGCGGCGCCAGGGCGGGCGAGCGATAGCTGGGGCCAAGCTTGCAGCCGGCCAGCGTCAGCGCCGCGAGTGCCGCCGCCGCGCGCGATGCGAATGATGAGGGGTGCATTTCGCGCGCAGCCATAGCACGCATCGCATGACGCGGGCATTGCGTAGTGTTGCGCGGCTACCCGCCTAGGGTCCGTTCGCATTTCGTGACTTGAACCGGTCACGGGGCGCCTGATTGGATTGGGCATTGGTGTGGAGAGACGATGCAAGTCCTGACGGATGCCC
>JAYTQW010000505.1:0-2620 GCA_043746535.1 Rhodospirillales bacterium | reverse complement strand
ACCCAGGCGTAGTGCTCCAGGTTCTTCGAATTGACGAACACCTCGAAAGGCCGCCGCACGCCGTCCTGTTCGATGTCGTTGATGGTCACGTACATCGCGTGTTCGCTGTCCGGCCAGCGCAGCTTGTAGGTGGCGCCCGCGAGCTTGTCGGCGCGCACCATCAGGTCCGTCGTGGGAACGGCTGGCGCGGGTGCGGCCAACGCGGGCTGGGCGGGCTTCACTTCCAGCACGGAGCCGGTGACCGCGTTCGGCCGGTAGGTGGTGCATCCCTTGCAGCCGCTCCGGTAGGCGTCGAGATAGACCTCCTGGAACGCCTCGAAGGCAATGTCCTCCGGCAGGTTGATCGTCTTCGAGATGGCGCTGTCGACGTGGCGCTGCACGGCAGCCTGCATGCGCACATGCTCGGCGGGCGTGAGCTCCTGAGCGGTGACGAAGGTGCTGGGAAGCTCAGCGTCGCCGTGGATCACCCGGTATCGGCGCAGCGCGTAGTCGGACACCTCCTCCTCGTTCTTCGACCCGTCGGGCTGCAGGACCTTGCGGGTGTACGCCAGGGCGAATACCGGCTCGATGCCGCTCGACACGTTGTCGGCCACCAGGGAAATGGTGCCGGTTGGCGCCACCGAGGTGAGCAGCGCGTTGCGGATGCCGTGTTCGGCGATCAGCGCACGCACGTCCTCGTCCAGCTCGCGGACGGTCTCCCCGGCGAGGTAGGCCTCCCGGTCGAACAGCGGGAACGCACCCTTCTCCCCGGCCAGACGCGCCGAGGTCATGTACGCGGCGCGGCTGATCTGCCGCGCCCACTCCCCTGCCCGCTCGGCGGCGTCCTGCGAGCCGTAGCGCAGCCCTACCATCATCAGAGCGTCGGCAAGGCCGGTCATGCCGAGGCCGATCCGGCGCTTGGCGACAGCCTCCCGCCGCTGCTGCTCCAGCGGGAAGCCGGAAGCGTCGATGGTGTTGTCCATCATGCGGATTGCGATGCCGACCAGTTCGACGAGTTCGCTCAGGTCGAGATGGGCGTCCGGCGTGAATGGCGCGCGCACCAGGCGGGCCAGGTTGATCGAGCCGAGCAGGCAGGCGCCGTAGGGCGGCAGCGGTTGCTCGCCACAAGGATTGGTGGAGTGGATGGTTTCGCAATAATGCAGGTTGTTCCGCGCGTTGATGCGGTCGATGAAGATCACGCCGGGTTCGGCATAGTCGTAGGTTGCCCGGGTGATACTGTCGAACAGCGCGCGGGCGCGCAGGGTCTTGTAGGTCCGGCCCCCGAACACCAGCGGCCAGTCCAGATCCGCCTGGACGGCGGCCATGAACGGATCGGTCGCCAGGACGGAGAGGTTGAAGTTGCGCAGTCGGCCTGCCTGGCGCTTGGCCGCGATGAAGTCCTCGATGTCGGGGTGGTCGCACCGCATGGTCGCCATCATCGCGCCACGGCGGGCGCCGGCGGACATGATGGTGCGGCACATGGCGTCCCAGACGTCCATGAAGGAGAGCGGCCCGGATGCATCGGCGCCGACGCCACGCACAGGCGCGCCTTTCGGCCGCAGCGTCGAGAAGTCGTAGCCGATGCCGCCGCCCTGCTGCATGGTCAGCGCGGCTTCCCGGAGATGGTCGAAGATGCTGCCGAGATCGTCGGCGATGTCGCCCATGACGAAGCAGTTGAACAGGGTGACGCGGCGGTCGGTCCCCGCGCCGGACAGGATGCGCCCGGCCGGCAGGAAGCGGAAATCCTGCAGCGCCTTATAGAACGGCTGCTCCCACGCGCTCGGGTCAGCCTCGATCGCCGCCAGAGCGCGCGCGACACGACGCCAGCTATCCTCGATGGTGAGATCGACCGGCGTGCCGTCAGCCGCCTTCAGCCGGTATTTCGCGTCCCAGATTTGCCGGGAGATCGGCGCGATGTGGTCCAGTGCGGTGCCGATCGGCGAGTCGATGTTCATGTCCATCACATTAGCCTTTTTTCGTGACCTGCGGGCGTCGCCTGTTCAAGCCCGTCGCCGGGGCGCGCGACAGGCCAGGATAGGGCGGCGTGGCGCAGCCGCGACGGGCGCGCTTGTGCCGGATGCGGCCCTGCATCATCCACCTCCTCAGCCCCGGTCCAAGCTGCGCTTAATACCGAGACTTATTCGCCCGGCTTCATTGGCTGACACACGTCCACTCGCGAGTTCTGATTGAGGTGACGCGTTCGGGCTGATCGGCTAGCCAGCTCCACGCATCGCAGCAGGCATCTACGATTGTCCAGTAGCTCTCGAACGCGCGGTTGCTGAGTTTGTTGCAGCGTCGGTAGGCCCGGACGTTTTCGACAGCACCAAAGCGGTCCCGATGCCGCGAGCCGGGCAAATCGTGCCGAACAAACAGGCCGACAAGGACCTCAATTGACGCGCCACAAGCACTCCTATGACCTATCGTATGAGCATCCTCAGTATCGGTGACCGGCATCGGCGGTGGCGGCATCGTGTCCATGTATGGCTTCGATCACACCGCTATCCCGTGTCGCGATGTGCTTCCGCACGGCGAAGATCTTAGGGTCGGTCCAAGATCATTTTCAGTGTTGGCAAATCCGTCGCGGCATCGGTCGGACTGACGCCCATCGGAGGAACGCCAGCGCGTTTCGGTTGAGGCACTC
>JAYTQW010000504.1:0-1502 GCA_043746535.1 Rhodospirillales bacterium | reverse complement strand
ACTTGAGGGTCTTGAAGTGGCTCTCGGAGAACGGGTTGTCGTTCGACGTATGCGGGCGGTTGTGCGAGCGGGTGACGCCGAGGTCGGCGAGCAGCAGGGCGGTGGCCTTGGCCTTCATCGGGCCGCCGCGATCGGCGTGCAGGGTGAGCTGGCCGGGCGGCACGTCATGCTTGGCGATGGCGTCGTCGAACAGCGGTTTGAACAGCGCCGCGCTCTCGGCGTCGGCGAGGCACCAGCCGACCACACGGCGGCTGAAGATGTCGAGGATGACGTAGAGATAGAAGTAGCTCCACTTGGCGGGTCCCATCAGCTTGGTGATGTCCCAGGACCAGACCTGGTTCGGACGTTCCGCCAGCAGTTCGGGTTTCTGATAGACCGGGTGCCGCAGTTGTTGGCGGCGCTCGCGGACCTCGTCGTGCTGGCCGAGGATGCGGTACATGGTGCGGATCGAGCAGTGATAGACGCCTTCATCGAGCAGGGTGGCGTAGATCTCGGCCGGAGCCTGGTCGGCGAAGCGCGGCGCGTGCAGCAGGTCCAGCACAGTTTGCTGTTGCGGGGCGGTCAGCGCCCGGACCGGCCTCGGCCGCGGGCAGGGGATCGCCGGCGGGGCACCCAGACGCGCGCGCCGGCGCTGCACGCTGGCACGTGAGACGCCGAGGGCGGCGCAGGCCGCCTTGGTCATGCCGCTGGCGGGTGAGAGTGCCACCACCGCGTCCGTCACGGCTCGTTGTCGCTGGAGGCCAGCGGGATGCCCAGCAGCGCCGCAACTTTTTTTTGGATGTCGATGATGGCCTCGGCGCGGGTCAGGCGCCGCGTCAGGCGGGCGTGGTCCTGCTGAAGGCGGGCGAGTTCGGCGGCCAGCGGGTTGGGTTCGGTGATCTTCGGGCCGCGTCTGGCCGGAGCCAGGCCGCCGATCGCCGCGGCGTCGCGCTGGCGGCGCCAGGCGGTGAGGTTCGAGGAATAGAGACCCTCGCGGCGCAGGATAGCGCCGATCCGCCCGGTCGCAGCGGCGCGATCGGTCTCGGCCAGGATGCGCAGCTTGTCCTGGGCGGTGAAGCTCCGGCGGCGCGGGCGGGCAGACAATTCGGGCGACGCAGCGACCGGTGCCGGCACAACCGTCGGCCTTCGGCCGCCGTCTGCGCCGGCACCGGTCGCTGCGTCATCCTGGGTGAGAAGCATGGGCATCTGCGAGGCGATCCTTCCGTGCCCTCAAGTCTAAATTCCCGGGGGGCTGGTGTCTCACCTTCATTGGCACGGAGGGGGCTCAACGATCATTTAATAGCACTCGGGGCGGTGCTTGGATTCGGGCCGGCGCTGGGGCTTAACGACGTTGACCTTGTATTGGAACTGCTCAAAGCTGTGGCCGCGCGGCCGGAGGCGGAGGTGGCATTCTGGGATGTCGTCGCTGCGGCGGACCAGCTGGAGCGCCTGATCGAAATCGCCGCAATCGGCGTCGAATTGCGCGCCGCACACGAGACAATCGCGCCTCATTTCACTGCTGC
>JAYTQW010000503.1:0-1906 GCA_043746535.1 Rhodospirillales bacterium | reverse complement strand
CCCACCCGACTGCTGCTGCTGCACGGACTGGCGGACCGGGCCGAGGGGGTGGTGCGAATGGCGCACGCCCTGGTCAAGGGGGGCCGCATCGTCGACCTTGCCGGGCTGGACCACACCATCGGCCAGCTTTGCGCCGGCTGCCTCGATGTCGGGCCGGATGACGGCCGCACCCTGCGGCCACGGCTGGCGGCGCTGCTGGCGGAGATGGACCGGCTGACCGCCTCGCTGCGCCAGCCCGACGCGCCCACATGAGGGCGTTCCTGCAACTGCTGCTGCAACGGCTGGCGCAGGCGCCGGCCGGGGGTCGGCGCCCGCTGCAACTCGAACAGGTCATGGCGCTGGACCCGCGCCGGCGACTGTCGGTGGTGCGGATCGGCGAGCGGCGGGCGGTGCTGCTGACCGGCGGCAGCCATGACCGCGTGCTGGCCTGGCTGCCGGCGGCGGCGCTGCTGCTGACGCTGCTGGCGTGCGCCGCGCCGGCGCATGCGCAATCGGTTGCCATCGACCTCGGCGCCGGCGGGTCGGCGGGCGCCACCAGCCGGCTGGTGCAGCTCACCGTCCTCATCACCGCGCTGTCGCTGGCGCCGAGCCTGCTGGTCATGGGCACCGCCTTCACCCGCATCGTCATCGTGCTGTCGCTGCTGCGCGGGGCACTCGGCACGCAGGGGACGCCGCCCAACACGGTGCTGATCGGCCTGGCGCTGTTCCTCACCTTCTTCGTCATGCAGCCGACGCTGGACCAGGCGTGGACCCATGGCCTGCTGCCGATGAGCCAAGGCCAGGTCAGCGAGATCGAAGGGTTGGGGCTGACGGCCGAGCCGTTCCACAGGTTCATGACCGCCAACCTGCGCCAGGACGACCTGCGGCTGTTCCTCGACATCGCCAAGCTGCCGATGCCCGCCACGGCGGCGGCGACGCCGTGGCGGGCACTGGTCCCAGCCTTCGTCATCGGTGAGTTGCGGCGGGCGTTCGAGATGGGGTTCCTGCTTTACCTGCCGTTCCTGGTCATCGACATGGTGGTGGCCAGCGTGCTGATGAGCCTGGGCATGATGATGCTGCCGCCGGCCACGGTGTCGCTGCCGATCAAGCTGATCTTCTTTGTGCTGGTGGACGGCTGGCGGCTGGTCTCCGGCAGCCTGGTGCAGAGTTTCGCGCTTGGGTGAGCGCTCTACTCCGCCAGGCATTGCGCGATGTAGGGCGGCAGGTGGAACGCGGCGGCATGTATCTCCGGTGTCCAGTACCGGGTCGCGGCCAAGATCCCCGCCGCCGCCGCGCGGTCCCGTATCGTGGCCACCGTCACATCCGCCACGCCGTCGCGCTTGGTGGCGAAGCCGAGCGTCATCAGGCCACCGACATAGGTCGGCACACTCGCCACATAGGCGCCGACATGCGGGAACGACCGCCGCCGCCGCCGCGTGGTCTGGCGCAGCTCGTCGGGCTGCATGAACGGCACGCCGCACTGGTTCACCATCAGGCCGCCGTCACGCAGGATACGGGCGGCGTCGGCATAGAACGCGTCGGTGAACAGCACCTCGCCCACACCGGCCGGGTCGGTGCTGTCGACGATGACGACATCGAAGCTGGCATCCGCCGCCTGCCGCACATACGCGATGCCGTCGCCGACGATCACCTGTGCCCGCGCATCGGTCCAGGCGTCGCCTGCGATGTCGGGCAGATGCTCCTGGCACAGCCGGATCACCTCGCCGTCGATCTCGACCATCACCGCATGCGCTACGCCGGGATGTTGCAGCACCCGCCGCAGCACGCCGCCATCGCCGGCGCCGATGATCAGCACGTCGCGCGCGTCGCCATGGGCCAGCAGCGGCACGTGCGCGATCATCTCCTGATAGACGAACTCGTCGCGCTCGGTGATCTGGACACAGCCGTCCAGCAGCATGACACGGCC
>JAYTQW010000502.1:0-3311 GCA_043746535.1 Rhodospirillales bacterium | reverse complement strand
GCGGCCTGCGGGTCGGTGTGGCCGTGGATGCCGCTGAGCACCCATAGCGCGTCGACGCCCACCGCTGCGGCACCGGCTATATCGGTGCGCAAGGCATCGCCGACCGCCAGCACATCCCAGCGTGGCAGATTGAGGTGGGCAAACACTGGATCGTAAACTTCCGGGAAGGGCTTGCCGATCCAGCGCACCGCGCCGCCATCCGCCACGTAACGTTGCGCCAGGGCGCCGGCGCAGATCAACCGCTGGCCACCGCGCATCACCTCCAGATCGGGGTTCGCGCACAGCATGGTCAGTCCCGCATCCAGGCAGGCGGCCAGTTCGGGCAGGTATTCGCCGATATGCGTCGGATCGCGGCTGTCATCCGGGCCGGTGTTAAGGAACAACCGGGCGTCGCGCGGGTCACGCGCCAGCGTGATGCTGTGACCCTCGATCACGCTCAGGTCGCGCGGCGGGCCGAGATGGTAGATCGCGGCCCCGGCATAGGCGGCCAGCGCCCGCCATGTCGCCTCGCCCGAGGTCATCACCATGTCGTACAATTCCGGGCCAATTCCCATCGTCGCCAGCCCCGCCGCCGCCGCGTGCGCCCGGCGCGGCGCATTCGACAGCAACACGACCGGCATTCCCCGCTCCCGCAACTGCCGCAAGCAGTCCAGCGCGCCCGCATAGGGCGCCACGCCGTCGTGGATCACGCCCCACAAATCCACGATGAGGCCGCGATAGGATGGCGCCAGCACGGCCAGTCCGTCGATATGCCGCATCACCGCTCCCAGGTTCCGATCGCCTCGCCCACCGTGGCGAACCCCGCCGCATCGAGCGCCGCCCGCAACTCCGTCCGCAGCCGCGCGACCCAGCCGGAGCCATGCAGCGCGAAGCCGGAATAGACCTGCACCAAGCTGGCCCCGGCGCGCAGCTTGGTCAGCACGTCGGCGCCGCTCATCACTCCGCCCACCCCGACCAGCGCCAGCCGTCCCGCCGCCAGTTCGGCCACCTGCCGCAACATCGCCGTCGAGCGTTGCATGAGCGGCGCGCCGGACAGGCCGCCGGCCTCGCCGGCGTGGTGGCTGCGCAGGGTGTCCGGACGGTGCGTGGTGGTGTTGGAGACGATCAACCCGGCAACGCCCGCCGCGATGGTTGCGGCGACGATCTCCGGAAGCGCCTCCGGTACTAGGTCTGGCGCCAGCTTGACCAGCAGCGGGGGATGCTCCGGCACCGCCGCCCTAATGGCCGCGACGATCGCCGTCAGATGTGCCGCGGTCTGCAAATCCCGCAGGCCGGGCGTGTTCGGCGACGACACGTTGATGGTCACATAGGCGGCATGGGGTGCCAGCAGCGCCACCAAGGCCGGGTAGTCGGCCACCGGGTCGGCGCCAATCTTGTTCAATCCGATGTTTACGCCGACCGGCAGCCCGGCCGGCAACAGGCGCAGCCGCGCCAGCATCGCCGCCGCTCCGGCGTTGTTGAAGCCCAGCCGGTTGATGATCGCCGCATCCTCGGCCAGCCGGAACAGGCGTGGCGATGGGTTGCCGGGCTGTGCCAGGCGGGTGACAGTGCCGACCTCGACGGCTCCGAAGCCGAGTCGCAGCAGCGGCCGCACCGCCACGGCGTTCTTGTCGAATCCGGCTGCCAGCCCGATCGGGTTGCCGAGCCGCATCCCCAGCACATCCACAGCAAGCCGCCCGTCATCCGCCGGACCGCCGCCCACCAATCCGGTGCGCAACGCCAGCAGCGCCAAGTCGTGCGCGCGCTCCGCATCCAGGCGGCGCAGCACGGGCATCATGCGATCGGCGAGGGTGGTCGGCACAGCGATGGTTTGCCGCAGCCGGCGCCGATTGACCAGCGGGACTTGGCCACCGCCATCGTCCCTGCCACATGCAGGTCATGTACGACCAACCCTACCTCGAAACCTGCTGCCGCAGCGCCCTGCACCGGCTCAAGCTGTCCGGGTCGGCGGCAAGACCGCCCGGTCTGAAGGATGGCCAGTGCCTGGAACGGCTGGCGGCGATGGGTTTCGCCACCGCCCGGCCGGACGGCCGCTTCATCATCACCGAGGCAGGCACGGCCCGGCACGCGACCGAGATCGCGCCCATCCGCCGCTGACAGCGCCGCGCTTGTCTTGGCGCCGGATCTATCCCAGTGCCAACGTGCACATCCGGCCCTGAAGCGAGGCCGCGAACAGAACCCGTCCGCCGTCGGCCGCCGAGACCATCAGCATGTCGCCGGTCGCCAGCATCTCGCTGGCCGGCTCGAAGTAATCCGGGGCGCTAACGTCCTCGATCCGGCTTGCCGGCGCCTTGTAGTGCCACAGGGTGAAGCCTTGGGCGTAGGCGAGGACCGAGAGGTTGCGGACGGCGAAAGTCATAGCGTGCTCCTGTGGCGCAAACAAAAAAGGCCGCATCCGAATGGGTGCGGCCGTGCAAGCTCGGTTGATGATCGGACACTTGCCGTGGGCTTGGCCGACGGCGGGAAGATGGGTGGACTATTTTCCTTGGTCGGTCACGATGCCCTTTACCCGCAACGGCCATTCCAGACGCTCCAACGCCTCCTGCCAGATCCGGGCGTCATTGCGCTCGGCGGCCCAGGACAGGTTCGGCGCTATCCCCCGCTCGCCCCAGATGCGCAGGATGCGGGCGTGCAGCAGGTCGATGCGCCGGCGCCGGTAGAGCGTGTCGAGGCAGTGCAGCACGTCCTCTGGCATAGCCGGGCGCGGCGGCCCGGCACCGTCCACGTTGCGCGGCGAACCCTCGCGCCGGGCAACCAGGGCGGCCATGGTCCAGAACCACGCCTCCTGCGCGTCGCGAAACGGCACCGGGGCCGAGACGGCGGTGCGGGGCACCTTGATGGAAACCTGGGCCATGTCACGGCCACGTGGATGGCGGAGTGCGGCGAGGGACATGGCGGAAGCTCCTGGAGATGTGGCGGTAGGTGGCGAGGCAAAGGCAGGCGATGTCTGGACGGCAACGAAGCGAGGCTGCCGGCTTACAGAACATAGTAGGAACATTAATCCCAACGCATCCATTTTGACAAGCGAAATACGCAAACATTCCTATTTCATTGACTCGTGTGACACGGCACACTCCTCTCGCGTCGCCGCGACGCGGGAACAAAGCTCATGCAGGTCGACCGCTCGTGAAGCACGAGGATATCTGGCGCGCGCTCGACACGCTGGCGGCGGAGCATGGCTTGTCGGCCTCCGGTCTGGCGCGGCAGGCGGGGCTCGACGCCACCACCTTCAACCCCTCCAAGCGCCGCATGCCCGATGGACGCGCCCGCTGGCCGAGCACCGAGAGCCTGTCCAAGGTGCTGCTCGCCAC
>JAYTQW010000501.1:0-2505 GCA_043746535.1 Rhodospirillales bacterium | reverse complement strand
TCGCACCTGGAAGCGGTCGATCCGGTGGTGGTCGGCAAGGTGCGCGCGCGTCAGGACATGGCAGGCGACACGAGCGGCCGCCGCTCGGTGATGGCCATCCTGATGCACGGCGACGCCGCCTTCGCCGGGCAAGGGCTGGTGTACGAGACGCTGGCGATGAGCCAGCTTATCGGCTACCGCACCGGCGGCACCATCCATCTGATCGTCAACAACCAGATCGGCTTCACCACCGTTCCGGCGCACGCCTATTCCGGCCTGTACTGCACCGATGTGGCGAAATCGATCCAGTCGCCGATCCTGCACGTCAACGGCGACGACCCGGAGGCGGTGGTCTGGTGCGCCTGCACCGCCGCCGAGTTCCGCCAGCAGTTCGCCAGCGACGTGGTGCTGGACATCGTCTGCTACCGCCGCCACGGCCATAACGAGACCGACGAGCCGGCGTTCACCCAGCCGATCATGTACCGCGCCATCCGCGAGCAGCAAACCACCCGCGCCCTGTATGCCGACCGTCTCGCCGCCGAGGGCGTGCTGGACGCGGCGGGCGCCCAGGCCATGTGGGACGGCTTCAACGCCACGCTGGAAGACGCCTACAAGGCGGCGCAGTCGTACAAGGTGAACAAGGCCGACTGGCTGGAGGGCGCCTGGTCCGGGCTGAAGCAGCCGAACGAGGACGGCGAGGGCAGCGAGGGCGACACCGCCGCGACCCCGGAACTGCTGCGGCAGGTGGGCATCGCGCTGGCGAGCGTGCCGGCCGATTTCGCGGTCAACCCGAAGATCGCCCGCCAGCTCGATGCCAAGCGCGCCATGATCGAAAGCGGCGAGGGCATCGACTGGTCCACCGGCGAGGCGCTGGCGTTCGGCACCCTGCTGATGGACGGAAACCGGGTCCGGCTGTCCGGCGAGGACTGCCAGCGCGGCACCTTCAGCCAGCGCCACGCGGTGCTGATCGACCAGAACAACCAGCACGAATACGTGCCGATGAACAATGTCGGCCCCGACCAGGCCAAGATCGAGATCTACAACAGCCTGTTGTCCGAACAGGGCGTGCTCGGCTTCGAGTACGGCTACACGCTGGCCGACCCGCGCACGCTGGTGTTGTGGGAGGGCCAGTTCGGCGACTTCGCCAACGGCGCGCAGGTCATCATCGACCAGTTCCTGGCCAGCGGCGAGACCAAGTGGCTGCGCATGTCCGGCCTCGTGCTGCTGCTGCCGCATGGCTACGAGGGCCAGGGGCCGGAGCATTCCTCGGCCCGGCTGGAGCGCTACCTGCAACTCTGCGCCGAGCGCAACATGGTGGTCGCCAACCTGACCACGCCGGCCAACTACTTCCACGCGCTGCGCCGCCAGCTCGCGCGCAACTTCCGCAAGCCGCTGGTCATCATGACGCCGAAATCGCTGCTGCGGCACAAGCTGGCGGTGTCCACGCTGGCCGAGTTCGCCACCGGCAGCCATTTCCACACGGTGATCCCGGAACGCGACACCATCGCCGCCGACGCCGAGGTGACGCGCGTCGTGCTGTGCAGCGGCAAGGTCTATTACGACCTGCTGGCGGAACGGCGCGAGCGCGGCGTGAACGACGTGGCGCTGGTCCGGGTCGAGCAGATCTACCCGTTCCCGGTGAAGTCGCTGCCGCCGGTGCTGGCGCGCTACCCGAACGCCGAGGTGGTCTGGTGCCAGGAGGAGCCCGCCAACATGGGTGCCTGGTGCTTCGTCGACCGCCGTATCGAGGAGATGCTGGGCACGCTGGACGTCGCCGCCAAGCGCCCGCTCTACGTCGGCCGCTGTGCCGCGGCCAGCCCCGCCACCGGGCAGGCGAAGGTGCATCTGGCGCAGCAGACGGCGCTGGTGCAGCAGGCGTTGCGGCTCGCCTGAATCCGATCATCAAGAACAAGAACGGACCGCAACGCCATGGCGACCGAGATTAAGGTGCCCACCCTGGGCGAGAGCGTCACATCGGCCACCGTCGCGCGATGGCTGAAGCAGGCCGGGGCGCAGGTGGCGGCCGACGAGCCGCTGGTCGAGCTGGAAACCGACAAGGTGACGCAAGAGGTGCCGTCGCCCGGGGACGGGTTCTTGGACATGATCCTCCTCGATACCGATGCCGAGGCTGTCCCCGGCGCGCTCCTCGGAAGGCTGAGAAGCGGGAGCGACGAGGGGGCGGCCGACCCGGTCGGGGCAGCCGTTTCGTCAGCCGCTACCACGGACGCAGCGCCCGCGGCGTCGGCCGGCGGCGCGTCCCTCTCACCCGCTGTGCGGGGTGCCGTGCGCCAGCATGACGTCGATGTGGCGGCGGTCATGGGAACGGGTCGCGACGGCCGCGTCACGCGTGCGGATGTCGACCGACACGTGGGCGAGCGCGATCGCGCTCCCGACCCGACCGCGTCGGGGATCTCGCCTTCCGGGCAGGCTGTCGCAGCGATGGAGCCGCCGGTGCCATCCGCCACGGGGAATGTCCGGAGCGTGCCGCATGACCGCATACGCATCGCCATCGCACGGAACATGCTC
>JAYTQW010000500.1:0-3662 GCA_043746535.1 Rhodospirillales bacterium | reverse complement strand
ATGGCCTGCGCATCACCGGCGAACTGCCGGGGCGGTGCGACGCGATCGTGGTGGCGGTGCCGATGCAGCATCTGCGCGGCGTGCTGGCGCGGCTGCGGCCGCAGGCGCCGCTGCTGCTCTGCGCCAAGGGGATGGAGGGCGGCACCGGCCTGCTGCCGCTGGAAGTGGCGGCGGCGCTGTGGCCGGGGACCCCCGCCGCCGTGCTGACCGGCCCCAACTTCGCGCGGGAGGTGGCGCGGGGCCTGCCGGCCGCCTCGGTGGTGGCCGGTGCGGAGGCGGCGGTGCGGCAGTTGTTCATCGCCGCCCTCGGCGGCCCGGCGTTCCGGCTGTATGGCAACGACGACGCGCTGGGCGCACAGGTCGGAGGTGCTGCCAAGAACGTCATCGCCATCGCCGCCGGCGCCGTGATCGGCGCCGGGCTGGGCGAGAACGCGCGCGCCGCGCTGGTGACGCGGGGGCTGGCCGAGATCGCGCGGCTGGTGGCGGCCCTCGGTGGCCGGGCGGAGACGGCGATGGGCCTGTCCGGGCTGGGCGACCTGCTGCTGACCTGCACCGGGGCGGCCAGCCGCAACTTCTCCTATGGAGTGGCGCTGGCGCGGGGTGAGCGCCCGGAAGCGACTGCGGAATCGAATCCGGAATTGGGCGGCGTGGTCGAGGGCGTCGCCACGGCGGAGGCGCTGGTGGCGCGGGCGTCCGGCGTCGAATTGCCGCTGTGCCGGGCGGTGGCCGACTGCGTCGCCGGACGATCGAGTGTCGCGCAGGCGATGGCTCTGCTGCTGGCCCGCAGGCTGCGCGACGAGTAGCCGTGCTCGCCTACGGTACTGGGGTGCCGCAGGCGATGCTCGCTCAAGCCGTGAAGTAGCCCGCCTGGTCAAGGTCGGCGAGGAGGCCGGGGTGGGTCGGCTCCCATCCCAGCGCCTCCCGCGTTTTCGTGGCTGAGGCCGAGGCGTCCATTGCCGCGAAGTAGGCCATCCAGCCAAAATGCTCGGCGGCCTCCTCGGGTGACTTGGAGACCACCGGCACGCCCAGATGGCGGCCGATCGCGGCGGCGATGTCGCGGAACGCCACGCCCTGATCCGCGACCCCGTGATAGCGCGCGCCCGAGGCCCCCTGTTCCAGCGCCAGCCGATACAGGCGCGCGGCGTCGAGCCGATGCACCGCCGGCCAGCGATTGCCCCCGTCGCCGACATAGGCGGAAGCGCCCTTGGCGCGGGCAATGCCGATCAGCGCCGGCACGAAGCCATGGTCGCCCTCGCCATGGACCGATGGCGACAGGCGGATCGCCATGGCGCGCACGCCGCGCTCAGCCCATGCCAGCCCGGTCTGTTCCGAGACGCGGTGATACGCGGCGGAGCCGGTGGGGGCCGCCATGTCCTCGGTGGCGACCCGGCCCGGCGCCAACATGGCCAGCCCGCCGGTGACGATCAGCGGACGGCCGGAGCCGGCCAGCGCCTCGCCGAGCGTCTCGATGGCGCGGCGGTCCAGGTCGCAGTTTGCCACGAAGTTCGAGAAGTCGTGGTTGAAGCCGGTGTGGATCACGCCGTCCGCCATGGCCGCGCCATGGCGCAGGCTTTCGGGATCGTCGAGGTCGCCCCGATGCACCTGGGCGCCAACGGCGGCAACCGACGCTGCGGACGCATCCGAGCGGGCCAGGCCGAGCACCTGGTGGCCGGCGCCGATCAGTTCGCGCGCCACGGCGGAGCCGACGAAGCCCGACGCTCCGGTGACGAAAACACGCATGGCAACCTCTCCTTCTCACTGGCGAGCGCATCCACGGCCCGTGGATGTCGGATAGAACGTCGAGAAAATACCAGCCATGCCGTATAATCCGTATTATCTTCGCAATCGTCCAAGCCTCCGCAATCGTCAGGGATGACCGATGGACCCGCTGTCAGATGTGCTGTCGTTGCTGAAGCCCCGCAGCCATGTGTCCGGCGGCCTCGACGCGGGTGGGGACTGGTCGATCCAGTTTCCCCGGCATGAGGGCATCAAGTGCTACGCCGTCGTGTCCGGCCAGTGCTGGCTGGCGGTGGAGGGCGTCCCCGAGCCGGTGCGACTGAAGGCGGGTGACTGCTTCCTGTTGCCGGGCGGGCGCCCGTTCCGGCTTGCCAGCGACCTCGCGTTGACGCCGGCCGATGTCGCCACGGTCTATGCGGCCGCGCGCAACGGCGGCATCGTCACGTTCAATGGCGGCGGCGGGTTCTTCCTGGCCGGCGCGCATTTCCTGCTTGGCGGCGAACACGCCGGCATCCTGCTGGGGGTGCTCCCGCCGATCGTGCATATCCGCAAGGAGGCGGATCAGGCCATTCTGCGCTGGTCGATGGAGCGGATGCGCCAGGAGTTGCGCGAGCCGCAGCCGGGCAGCTTCCTGGTGGCACAGCAACTCGCCACCATGATGATGGTGCAGGCGCTGCGGCTGCATCTGTCGGAACGGGCGAGCGGCGCGGTCGGGTGGCTGTTCGCCCTGGCCGACAAGCGGATGGGCGCTGCGATCGGCGCCATGCACGAGGACCCGATGCATCGCTGGACGTTGCAGGCGCTGGCGGCGCGCGCCGGCATGTCGCGGTCGAGCTTCGCCCTCAAGTTCAAGGCGACGGTCGGGGCATCGCCGCTGGAATACCTGACGCGCTGGCGGATGCTGCTGGCCGGCGACCGGCTGGGCAATTCCAGCGATCCGGTGTCCGTCATCGCCCTGTCGCTCGGCTATGAGTCCGAGAGCGCCTTCAGCACCGCCTTCAAGCGGGTCATGGGCTGTTCGCCACGACACTATGGCCGTGGCCGGAGTTCGGCGTCTCCCTCGCCACGCCAGCGGGAAGCCGCCCGCGCCGGCTGGCTCGAACCTGTGGCGGGCTGATGTCGTGGGTCGATATGGACAATGGTTGCGGCATGAAGCGCCTCCTCATTGCCTGCGCCGACCCGCAGCCTTGGGCGGATATGTTCCGCGCCGAACTGCCCGGCTTCGAGGTGCTCGACGCGCTGCCGCCGATCGGCAGCCTGCCGGTGCCCTACCTCGTGGTCGGCCGGCCGCCGCCGGGACTGATTGCCAGCGTGGCGGGGCTGGAACTCGTGCTGAGCCTGAATGCCGGGATCGAGCATCTGCTGACCAGCGGCGAGGTGCCGCCACACCTGCCGATCGTGCGGCTGGTCGATCCCGGCCTGACCCGGGGCATGGCCGAATGGGTGTTGGCGCAGGTGCTGTCCTGGCACCGCAACCTGCCCGCCTACGCGGCCGCGCAGGTGGGCCGGCGATGGCAGCCGCTGGCCGAGAAGCTGGCGCCGGAGCGCCGCGTCGCCGTGCTGGGCGCTGGCGCACTGGGAACGCCGGTGGCGGAGCATCTGGCGCGGTTCGGGTTTCAGACGCGGGTCTGGAGCCGGTCGGGCCGCACGGTCGCGGGCGCGCAGGCATTCGCCGGGCCGTCCGGCCTGGCGGCTGCGGTGGCGGGCGCGGATGCGCTGGTCAACCTGCTGCCGCTGACGGCGGACACCGAGGGGCTGCTGAACCAGGCCCTGTTCGAGCGGCTCGCACCGGGCGCGCTGGTCGTGAACGCGGCCCGGGGCGGGCATGTGGTGGACGCCGACCTGATCGCGGCGCTGGACAGCGGGCAACTGGGCTGGGCGGCGCTCGACGTGTTCCGCGCCGAACCGCTGCCGCCCGAGCATCC
>JAYTQW010000499.1:0-4014 GCA_043746535.1 Rhodospirillales bacterium | reverse complement strand
CCGGCGTAGAGGTCGCGCAGGCCGGCGACCATGCGGTGCATCGCCCGACGCTGTTCGGGCGTGGGATGATCCGCCGGCTTGGCGGGGACCGGCTTGACCGTGGCGCTGGTGGGAATTGGCTTGACCACCGGCTTGCTGCCCGGCGGCGGCATCGTCGCCAGCATCTCCAGCATGACCCCGACCGCATCGCCGAGCTTGCCGGGCGCATAGCCGGTCATGTGGCCTTCGCCGGTCAGCGATTTGATCGACACCTTGACCGCCGGGTCGCCGGCCACCTCGTAACTCACACCGGTGGCGGTGCTGGTCGAGGCCGCGTCCACCCGCCCATCCGCCGCCGGCTGCCAGACCGTGTGCGAGTTGGTGGCATCGGCATGGATCGCCAGCGCGAACTTCCCGGCAGCGACCGCCGCCGCCACGCCGCTGGCGGCGCTGTCGAACGTCGAACTGGTCGCCAGCGTGCCGTCGATCACCACATGGCTGCTGCGATTGGCCGCCTTCTGCGTCAGCGTCATCGGACCGTCCTTGCTCCCGGGCGGCGGTATCAGGCGGACCGACTCCGGGGCTTTCACGTCCTCGAAAGACCAGCGCGCGGCGTCGAGCGGCTTGGCCGACGCGGTCAGCGACCCGGCCTCGATCGAGGCTCCGGATTTGCCGATCGGGCCATCGACCGGCACCGCAAGCAGATAATGGTCGCCGGAGGGGGTCGCCTGGAACGTGCGGCTGTGCTCGCCACCGACCAGGCCCGCAGTCCACAGCGACAACGCGCGGGCCAGGCTGGCCTGCTGCTCGGCCGTCAGCGCCGCCATATCGTCGGCACGCGCGGGCACGGCCAGGCCGATGCCGAGCAGGGCGGCCGAGGCCAGCAGGCAAAGGCGGCGGCTGGACGCGCCGGGTCTGGCCAAGCGAGGGCGGGTGATCGCCAAAGTCATTGCCTGTTCCTTATGGGTGGACGTTGCGCCAACATCATGCGGCAAACCCGCCGCCACCATCAATCGGCATTCGTGGCCGCTGCCGCCTGCCGCTTCGCCTCGATCACGTCCCAGATCTTGCCGGCGAGGTTGGTGCCGTCGAACCGTGCCACCTCCTGCAGCCCGGTCGGCGAGGTCACGTTGATCTCGGTCAGCCAGTCGCCGATCACGTCGATGCCGACGAAGATCAGCCCCTGCGCGCGCAGCATCGGCCCCAGCCGGCCGCAGATCTCGCGGTCGCGCGCGGTCAGCACCGCCGCTTCCGGCCGGCCGCCGACATGCATGTTGCTGCGCGCCTCGCCCGCCGCCGGCACCCGGTTGATCGCGCCCAGCGCCTCGCCGTCGATCAGGATGATGCGCTTGTCGCCCTGGCGCACCGCCGGCTCGTAGCGCTGGACCATCAGCGGCTCACGCGAGCGGGCGAAGTGCATCTCCAGCAGCGCGCCCAGGTTGGGGTCGCCGTCGCGCATCAGGAACACGCCGGCGCCGCCGTTGCCGAACAGCGGCTTGACCACGATGTCGCGGTGCCGCTCGCGGAAGGCGCGGATCGCGGCCACGTCCCAGGTCACCAGCGTCGGCGGCATCAGGTCGGCGAAATGCGTCACCAGCAGCTTTTCCGGCGCGTTGCGGACGCTCGCCGGGTCGTTCACCACCAGCGTCGCGGGGTGGATGTGCTCCAGCATGTGGGTGGCGGTGATGTAGGCCATGTCGAACGGCGGGTCCTGGCGCATGTGGATCACGTCCATGCCGCCGAGGTCGAGCACCTCCGTCTCGCCGAACGTGTAGTGGTCGCCGCGCACCCGTTGCACCCGGACGGGACGCGCCCGCGCCAGCACTCGGGGCGCCACGCCGTCGAGCGCCAGCGTCATGTCGGTGACGTGGTAGTGCCACAGCGCGTGACCGCGCGACTGTGCCTCCAGCATGATGGCGAAGCTGCTGTCGCCGTCGATGTTGACGGTCTCCATCGGGTCCATCTGGACCGCCACCCGCAACGCCATGCCGACTTGCTCCCGCCACCGGCGGCTGGGATGGCTCAGTTCAGGCGGGAGCGCAACTCGTCCATCATCTCGCGCGCCATGCGGGCGCCGTCGCCGTCGGGCGAGAGGGCGACGAAGCGGCCCAGGCAGTGCAGCGCCGCCGTCATCTGGTCGAGCCGCTGGTGCAGGCTCGCCGTCTCGCGCCACAACTCCGCCGCCTCGGGCGCCACCAGCAGCATGGTTTCGGCACAGGCCAGCGCGCCCGTGAGGTCGCCGGCCTGCGCCCGGCGCACGCGGATGTTGTTCTGCAACCGCAGCAGCACGGCGCGGTTGCCCATCGCCTGCAACATTCCCGGCGCCAGTTCGGCACGCGGACCGGCGACCCGGCGCAGCAGCAGGCGCAGGTCGCGGGCGTCCAGCGACCGCCCGCCGGTGTATGGGTCGAGCACCACCTGCGTCCCGCCCGAATCCAGCGCCACCAGAAAATGGCCGGGGAAATCGATCCCCGCCGCGTTCCACCCGGCGGCTGTGGCGGCGTGCAGCCACAATATGCCGAGCGCCACCGGCAGGCCCCGCCGGCGCTCGATTACCCGGATCAGGTTGGCGTTGGCCGGATCGTCGTAATGCTCGGTGTCGCCGGCATAGCCATGGCGTCCGGTCAGCAGCCCGGCCAGTGCCGCCGCCTGGTCGGACACGTCGCGCGAATCCGTCAACGCCGCCGCGTCGCGCGCGAGTTCGCTCAGGTAGGCGCGCGCGGCGACCCAATCGGCATCCGGCGCGTCGACCCGCGCCAGTTGCAGGGCGGCGTCGGCGAGATCGATCTCCGCGTCCGCCAGCTCGCCGATCGCGGCCAAGGCCGGGCGAGGGTCAGCCGCCAGCGAAGCCACCCGTACGGTTCGGCGCATGGTTCATGCCTCGGCCCCCTTCGGCTCTGTCGCAGTGTCATTATACCCATCCTGGACATACAGCGAAGAGCCATGCGCCTTGAAGGCCTCGCTCATCCCATCCATCCCGGCCAGCCGCGCGGCGTCGGCGCGGATGTCCTGGGTGATCTTCATGGAGCAGAACTTCGGCCCGCACATCGAGCAGAAATGCGCCACCTTGTGCGCGTCCTTCGGCAACGTCTGGTCGTGGAACCGCCGCGCCGTGTCCGGGTCGAGGCCGAGGTTGAACTGGTCCTCCCAGCGGAACTCGAACCGCGCCCGGCTGATGGCGTCGTCGCGCAGGCGGGCGGCTGGGTGGCCCTTGGCGAGGTCGGCGGCGTGGGCGGCGATGCGGTAGGTGATGACGCCGGTCTTCACGTCGTCGCGGTCAGGCAGGCCGAGATGCTCCTTCGGCGTCACGTAGCAGAGCATGGCGGTGCCGTACCAGCCGATCATGGCGGCGCCGATGGCCGAGGTGATGTGGTCGTAGCCGGGGGCGATGTCGGTGGTCAGCGGACCCAGCGTGTAGAACGGCGCCTCGCCGCAGGTGGCGAGCTGCTTGTCCATGTTGACCTTGATCTTGTGCATCGGCACATGGCCTGGCCCCTCGATCATCACCTGGCAGCCGCGCGCCCAGGCGATCTTGGTCAGCTCGCCCAGGGTGTCCAGTTCGGCGAACTGCGCCGCGTCGTTGGCGTCGGCGTTACAGCCGGGACGCAGGCCATCGCCCAGCGAGAACGACACGTCGTAGCGGCGCATGATGTCGCAGATGTCGGCGAAATGCTCGTACAGGAAACTCTCGCGGTGATGCGCCAGGCACCAGCGCGCCATGATCGAGCCGCCGCGCGAGACGATCCCGGTGACGCGCTTCGCGGTCAGCGGCACATAGGCCAGCCGCACGCCGGCATGGATGGTGAAGTAGTCCACACCCTGTTCGGCCTGCTCGACCAGCGTGTCGCGGAACACCTCCCAGCTCAGCAGGTCGGGGTCGCCGCCGACCTTTTCCAGCGCCTGGTACAGCGGCACCGTGCCGATCGGCACCGGCGCGTTGCGCAGGATCCAGCCGCGGATGTTGTGGATGTTGCGCCCGGTCGACAGGTCCATGACGGTGTCGCCGCCCCAGCGGATCGCCCAGACCAGCTTCTC
>JAYTQW010000498.1:0-20027 GCA_043746535.1 Rhodospirillales bacterium | reverse complement strand
GCATAGCCCCACAACGCACTGTAATCCCGCAGTTGCTGGATGTTGCATTTGAAGTGGCTGTAATAGACCGCGTCGAAGCGCACCAGCGTGGTGAACAGCCGCCAGTCGGCCTCGGTGATGCGCTCGCCGCACAGGTAGCGGCTGGTGCGCAACCGCTGCTCAAGCTGGTCGAGGCTGGCGAACAGCGTCCGCACTGCCGCCTCGTACGGCTCCTGCTGGGTCGCGAATCCAGCCTTGTACACGCCGTTGTTCACGGTGTCGTAGATCACGGCGTTGATCGCATCGATCTCCATCCGCAGCGCGGCAGGGTAGAAGTCCAGCGCCGGATCGCCACCCACGCCGTCGAACGCGCTGTTGAACATGCGGATGATGTCCGAACTCTCGTTGCTGACGATGGTTTTGGTCGGGCGGTCCCACAGCACTGGCACGGTCACTCGCCCGGAGTAGTCGGGACATGCGTGGGTATAGACCTGCGACAGCTCGGTGCGGCCCAGCACCGGGTCGGGCGCGTCGAACACCCAACCACGCTCCAGCATCAGCGGCGAAACCACGGTCATGCCGATAATGTCCTCCAAGCCTTTCAGCTTGCGGAAGATCACCGTGCGCGACGCCCACGGGCAGGCGAGCGAGACATACAGATGGTAGCGCCCGCGCTCGGCCTTGAAGCGGGTGCCGCCGTCCGCGCTCACCCAGTCGCGGAACTGCGCGTCGGTGCGGATGAACGATCCGCCCGAACTCTTGGTGTCGTACCACTCGTCGCGCCACACACCGTCCACCAACTGCCCCATGACCGCCCCCTCGTTGGTTCACCCAGCCTCGGTATAGACCCGCCGCCCGGCCTTCCAGGTGCCGATCACTCGGCCCTCCAGCGCGCGCCCGTCGAACGGCGTGTTCTGCGCGCGGCCGGGCAGGCGGCCTGACTCGACCTGCCAGATGCGGTCGAGGTCGAACAGGCACAGATCAGCCACCGCCCCCGGCGCCAGCGTGCCGGCCTCGCTGCCGAGCAGCCGCGCCGGACGTACGGTCAGCAACTCCAACGCGCGCGAGAGCGACACGGTGCCATTATGGACATGCGCCAGGGTGATGCCGAGCAGCGTCGACAATCCGGCGCCGCCCGGGGCAGCGCTGCCGAACGGCATCCGCTTGTCGTCGGCGCCGCGCGGCTGGTGATCGCTGGCGATGGCGTCGATGGTACCGTCGACCAGGGCCGCCACCACCGCGCGCCGGTCGGCCTCGGTGCGCAGCGGCGGCGACAGTTTCGCGAAGGTGCGATAGTCGCCGATGGCGGTCTCGTTCAGGTCGAAATACGGCGGCGCGGTGTCGCAGGTGATTGCCAGCCCATCGAGCTTGGCGGCGCGGATCAGGTCGAGCGCCGCCGCCGTGGAGATGTGGGCGAAATGCACCGCGCCGCCGGTCAGGGCGGCCAGGCTGATGTCGCGCGCGACCATCATCGCCTCGGCCTCGGCGGGGATGCCGGGCAGGCCCATGCGGGTGGCAAGCTCACCCTCGGTCGCGGCCCCGCCGGCCGCCAGCGTCGGCTCCTCGGCGTGCTGCACCACCCGCATGCCCAGGCCGCGCGCGTAGGCCAATGCCGCGCGCATCAGCCGGGCCGAGGCGATGCAGCGGGCGCCGTCGCTGAACGCCACCGCCCCTGCCTCCCGCAGCAGCCCGAGTTCGGCCAGCGCCTCGCCGGCGCAGCCGCGCGTGACCGCCGCATAGGGCAGGATGGTGAGCGATCCGGTCTCCTCGCCGCGCGCGCGCAGCAGCCGCACCAGCGCCGGCTCGTCGATGGCGGGTTGCGTGTCGGGCAGCGAGGCCAGGGTGGTGATGCCGCCGGCGGCGGCGGCGCGGGCGGCGGAGGAAATCGACTCGCGGTACGCGCCGCCCGGCTCGCCGACCTCGGCGCGCATGTCGACCAGTCCGGGGCACAGCACCGCGCCATCGCATTCGACGACGCTTGCCCCGTCCGGGCAACCCAGGCCGCGGCCGACGGCAAGGATGCGCCTGGCCCCCACCAGCAGGTCGGCGGCCTGGTCCATGCCGCTGGCCGGATCGAGCAGGCGCGCGGCCCTGAACAGGATGCCGGGGATCGTCGGGAGCGTGTTCATGCGGGGCCACCTCTGCGCGCTCCGCCTTGGTTGCGGCGCGGCCGCGCCCGCGTCAATGTGCCGCCCTTCACGACAGGGCATTCAACGTTGCGACGCTGTGTCTATACCGCGCTGTACGGCGCGCACGACCAACTGCCGGAGCAGCCGGCATGGGCGTTCAGCGGCCTCGACTTCATCGCCTTTGTCGGCGATCCGGCAATCCGGTCGGAGACCTGGGAGATCCGTCACCTGCCGGCGCTGCTGCCCGACGACCCGGTGCGCAGCTCGCGCTACCCGAAGTTGCTGCCGCACCGCGTGCTGCCGGAATATGACGCCTCGCTCTACATCGACTGCACGGTGCGGCTGACACAGCCGCCGGAGGCGCTGTTCGCAGATCTGTTCGACGGCCACAGCACCACCATGGCCTGCCTGCGCCACCACGAGCGCTTCAACGTGCTGGACGAGGCGCTGGCAGTGATCGAGCTCGGCTACGACGATCCGGCCGTATGCCTGGCGCAGGTCGCGGCCTACCGCCGCGCCGGGCTGACTGGCAGGGTGCCGATGATCTGGGGCGGTATCCTGTTGCGTAACCATGCCGATCCTGTTGTGGTGGCGTGCATGGAGCGCTGGTTCGCTCATGTGCTGCGCTACTCCCGGCGCGACCAGCTCTCGTTCCCCTATGTCGCCGAGGAACTCGGCTTCCCGTTCGTGGCCCATCCGTACAGCTCGCTCGCCTCGCCCTGGCACAGTTGGCCGCATCCGCGCGAGCGCAGCCGGGCGGCCTGGACGGCGATGCCGAGCGCGCTGGTTCCGGCGCGGAGCGGCTGGGTGGAGGGGGCGCTCGACGGTCACAGCCTGCGGGCGCTGCTCGACCACATGGCGCAGGCCGAGATGCGGCTGGCACAGGCGCAGGCGGCGCTGACGACGATGCACGCCAGCCGCATCTGGCGCGCGACCGCCGGGGTGCGGGCGGTGGGCAACGCCGTCAGGCGCACGCGCGCTAGGCTTCGCGCAGCAACTCCAGCAACGATGCCACCAGCAACGCCGCCATCGCCAGGTTGAACAGGCGGATCGCGCGCGCCGTCCGCAGCAGGTGGGCGGCGCCGACGCCGGTAAGCGTCCAGAAACCCATGCTGGGGAACGATATCGCCATGAAGACCAACGCCAGGATCGCCGCCTGCGCCAGCATCGGATGATCCGGCGTCGTGTACGTGCTGATGGCGCTGACGGCGATGATCCAGGCTTTCGGGTTGACCCACTGGAACAACGCCGCCTGGATGAACGTTATCGGGCGGCCGCGCCTGGTGGTCGTGTCCGCCGTGAGCGTCGGCCGCGCGGTGGCGATCTTCACCGCCAGCCACAGCAGGTAGGCGGCGCCCGCCCACCTCAGCACGAGATGCAGCACTGGAAAGACTCGCAGCACATCGCCGGCGCCGAGCGCCACCGCCACGATCATGACCGGAAAGCCGATCGCCACCCCCACGATGTGCGGCACCGTGCGGGCGAAGCCGAAGCTGGCGCCGGACGCCACCGCCATCGCATTGTTCGGACCGGGCGTCGCCGACATCGCCAGGGCGAACGCGAACACCGAGAGCAGCCAGGTAACCAAGTCAGCGTTCATGCCCTAAACCATGTGACAGCGGTTGTCGTTTGTCACGCGCCGGCATGGGCCAGGCGGTCGAGCACTGCCATGCGTACCGCGACCCCCATCTCGACCTGTTCCTTGATGACGCTGCGCACCGGGTCGTCCGCCACCGCGCTGTCGATCTCCACGCCACGGTTCATCGGGCCGGGATGCAGCACGATGGCGTCAGGCTTGGCGTACGCCAACTTGGCCGCGTCCAGGCCGTAGAAGCGGTAGTACTCGCGCGCACTCGGCACCAGCGTGGTGCCCATGCGCTCGCGTTGCAGCCGCAGCATCATCACCGCATCGGCCCCCGCCAGGCCCTGCGCCATGTCGTGGAACACGGTGACGCCCAGCCGCTCGCAGGCCGGCGGGATCAGCGTCGGCGGGCCGATCACCCGCACTTGGCTGCCCATGGTGGTGAACAGATGGATGTTGGAGCGGGCCACGCGCGAGTGCATCACGTCGCCGCAGATCGCCACCACGAGACTGTCGAGCCGACCCTTGCGGCGGCGGATGGTCAGCGCGTCGAGCAGCGCCTGGGTCGGGTGCTCGTGGGTGCCGTCGCCGGCGTTGATGACGGCGGCCTCCACCTTCTGCGCCAGCAGCGCCGCCGCCCCGCTCTCGCTGTGACGCACCACCAGCAGGTCGCACTGCATGGCGTTCAGCGTGGCGGCGGTGTCGATCAGCGTCTCGCCCTTGTTCACGCTGCTGGTGCGCACGCTCATGTTGATGACGTCTGCGCCCAGCCGCTTGCCGGCAAGCTCGAAGCTGGTCAGCGTGCGGGTGCTGTCCTCGAAGAACAGGTTGACCAGCGTCCGCCCGCGCAGCCGGTCGCGCGCCGTCTTGCCGGAGCGGTTGAGCAGCACGTAGCTCTCGGCCAGATCGAGGATGGCCGCGATCTCCGGCGGATACATGCCCTCGATCGCAAGGAGGTGGCGGCCGCGCACCGGCTCAGGCCGCGGCGGCGGCGATACGGGCCAGCGACTCGTCGCGTCCGAGTGCCGCCAGCGTGGCGTCGATCGGCGGCGAGGTCATGCTGCCGGTCAGCGCCGCGCGCAGCGGTTGCGCCGCCTGGCCGAGCTTGATGCCGTGCGCCTCCACGAAGTTGCGCAAGGCGAGGTCGATCACCAGCATCGAGAAGTCAGTCGCCGCCAGCGCCGGGGCGACATCGCGCAGCATCGCCTTCGCCTCCGGCGTCAGCGCCGCCACCGCCTTCGGCTCCATCGCCACCGGCACCGTGCCAGCGAGGAAGGCGGCGCTCGCGGCCAGGTCGACCAGCGTCTTGGCGCGCTCCTTCAGCGCCGGCATCAGTACGCGCAGCCGCACCGCCAGCACGCTGTCGGCCTCGGCATCCAGCCGGCGCAGCACGTCGCCCACCAGCCGCTCGTCATCGGCCTGACGCAGCCAGACGCCGTTGACGTGGGTCAGTTTGGAATAGTCCATGCGCGAGGGCGCGCGGCCGACGCCGTCGAGGTCGAACAGGTCGATGGCCTGCGCGCGCGACAGCACCTCGGCATCGCCGTGCGCCCAGCCGAGCCGGAGCAGGTAGCTGCACACCGCCTCCGGCAGGAAGCCCTGCTCGCGGAACTCCAGCACGCTGACCGCGCCGTGGCGCTTCGACAGCTTGGCGCCGTCGGCCCCGTGGATCAGCGGGATGTGCGCGAAGGCCGGCAACGCCCAGCCCATCGCCTGATACACCTGGATCTGGCGGAAGGTGTTGGTCAGGTGGTCGTCGCCGCGGATCACATGGCTGATCGCCATGTCGTGGTCGTCCACCACCACGGCGTGCAGGTAGGTGGGCGTGCCGTCGCTGCGCCGGATGATCATGTCGTCGAGTTCGGCGTTGGCGACCCGCACCTCGCCCTGCACCAGATCGGCCAGCACCGTCTCGCCGGTTTGCGGCGCGCGCAGGCGGATCACCGGAGCCACCCCTGGCGGCGCCTCGGCCGGATCGCGGTCGCGCCAGCGCCCATCGTAGCGCGGCGCCCGTTTCTCGGCCACCGCGCGCTCGCGCATCTCGGCCAGTTCGGCGGGTGTTGCCCAGCAGCGATAGGCGTGGCCGGCGGCCAGCATCTCACGCGCCACCTCGGCATGACGGGCCTGGCGGGTGGACTGGAACACCGGCGGCTGGTCCGGATCGAGGCCGAGCCAGGCCAGCCCTTCCAGGATCACCTTGGTGGCTTCCAGCGTGCTGCGGGCGCGGTCGGTGTCCTCGACCCGCAGCAGGAACTCGCCGCCGTGGTGGCGGGCGAACAGATGGTTGAACAGCGCGGTGCGGGCGCCGCCGATATGCAGCAGGCCGGTCGGGCTGGGGGCGAAGCGGGTGCGTACGGTCATGCCCGCGTCGTAGCACTCCGGGGATGACGTGGGGAGGCGGGACCGGCTACGCTTTCGACAATGCAACAGATCGCCCTTGTCCGCGCCGTGCCGCCGTGGCGCTGGCCCGCTGTCGCCGCTCGGCCTGCGGCGGCGCTGGCCGCGTGGGCAGTGGCCGAACGCGGTCAGTGGACGCTGTGGCTGCCGGTGCTGATGACGGCTGGCGCGGGGGCGTATTTCAGTTGGGGCGCGGAGCCGGCGTGGTGGCTCGGCGACGCAATCGTGGGCACCGGCGCGCTGGCGCTGGCAGGCGCGCGCGGACGGACGTCGCGTGGCGCCGCGCTGGGCGTGCTGGCGCTGGGACTTGGCCTCGCCTCCGCGCAATGGGCCACGGCGCGGGCGCCGCCACTGCTGGACGTGCCGCGCCGCGCGGTGATCGTCAGCGGCGTGGTGCGCGCGGTGGAGCCGCTGCCGGTGGGGCGGCGGGTGACGCTGGAACGCCCCAGCCTCGCCACCGCCGAAGGCGGCATCGTGCAATCCGTTCGCACCGTGCGCATCCGGCTCAAGACCGGCGATGCGTTGCAGGTGGCCGCTGGCGACACGCTGCGGGTGCGCGCAATGCTGAGCCGGCCGTCGCCGCCGGACATCCCGGGCGGCTGGGACGTGCAGCGCGACGCCTTCTTCGGCGGTGTCGGCGCCTATGGCTTCGCGCTCAACCCCGCCGAGCGGATCGCCCTCGCGCCGCTGCCGACCGGGCCGGGACGGCTGCTGCAATCGGCGCGTGAGGCCATCGCGGGGCGGGTGACGGCGGCGCTGGCCGATCCGTCGCAGGCCGCCATCGCCACCACGTTGCTGACCGGCCAGACCGGCGGCATTCCGGCGGCGGACAAGCAGGCATTCCGCGACTCCGGGCTGGCGCATCTGCTGGCCATCGCCGGGCTGCATGTCGGCATCGTCATGGGGCTGGTGTTCGGGGCGTTCCGGTTCGGCCTGGCGCTATGGGAGCGCGCGGCGCTGCGCTGGAACACCAAGGCCATCGCGGCGCTGGCATCGCTGGCGGCGGGCGGCGGCTACATGCTGCTGACCGGCGCGCATGTGCCGATCATGCGCAGCTTCGCGATGGCCTGCCTGGTGACGCTGGCGGTGCTGACCGGGCGGCGCGCGATCTCGTTGCGCGGGCTGGGGCTGGCGATGGCGGCACTGGTGCTGATCGCGCCGAACGAGGTGATGGGCGTCAGCTTCCAGATGAGTTTTTCCGCCGTGCTGGCGCTGATTGCCGGCTACGCGGCGCTGCGTCCCTGGCTGCGCGCGCTGCACGGCGACGGCGGTTGGCACCGGCGCGTGCTGGGCCATGTGGCGGCGCTGGCGATCACCAGCGCCCTGGCCGGCACCGCCTCGGCGCCGTTCGGGGCCTACCATTTCGGCCGGGTGCAGCTCTATTTCGTGTTCGCCAACATGCTGGCGGTGCCGATCGCCGCGTTCTGGGTGATGCCGCTGGGCCTGCTGGCGCTGGCGTTGATGCCGCTCCATCTGGAGGCGGCGGCGCTGCTGCCGATGGGCTGGGGGATCGCCGCGATCACCTGGATCGGGCGCGGCGTGGCGGCATGGCCGGAGGCGACCCTGGCGGTGCCGCATATTCCGACCTGGGGCTTGGCGGTGATCGCCTGCGGCATCGCCTGGCTGGGCATCTGGCGAACGCGAGTGCGGCTGCTCGGCATAATGTTGATCGGCGCGGGGCTGCTGACGCCGTTGCTGGCGACGCCACCCGATATGCTGGTGTCATCGGACGCGCGGCTGATCGGGTTGCGCACCCTGTCCGGGGTCTATGTCGCCGCCAAGTCCGGCGGCTCGAAGTTCACCCGCAATGCCTGGCAGCAGTTCTGGGCCGATGGCCCGTTACAGCCGTTGCCGGATGCCGGCGCGGCCGACCTGCCCTGCGACGAGAGCGGCTGCCGGCTTGGCGATGCCATCATCCTGCGCGAAGCGGCGGCGAGCGAGGCGGATTGCGGCGCGGCGGTGGTGGTCGGCCACGATCCGGTGCATCTGCGCTGCCCGGTGCGCGTGCCGGTGGTGGACCGCTTCAGCGTCTGGCGTGAGGGAGCGACCGCGATCTGGCTTGGCGCTCACGGCGTGCGCATCGTCACCGAGGCGTCGCTGCGCGGCATCCGGCCCTGGGCGCCGCCGCCGGCCCATGCGCATACCGCCGCCAGCCTGCCGCTGGCGACGGTCGATCCGCTACCGCCCGAATGAGCGCAGCCGCGCCAGCAGGCCGTGGCACTCCGGCAGCGTCCGCCCGTCCACCGAGGCCACCGCACGCACACCCAGCGCGCTGCAGGCGAACACCGCATCGGCGGCCAGCAGGTCGGCGGGCAGCAGCGTCGCCTCGGCCAGCCCGGCGCGTTCGACCAGAACCTCCCGCATGATGCCCGGCAGCGCGCCGTCGCTGACTGGTGGCGTCAGCAGCCGACCGTCACGCAAGACGATCAGGTTGGCGATGCTGGTCTCCGCCGCCGCCCCGCGCGTGTTCAGCAGCACCGCCTCGTCGGCGCCGCGCGCGACCGCCTCGCGTCGGGCCAGGATGCTGTCGAGGTAATTCAGCGACTTCACGCGGCTGAGCGGCGAGTGCTCGTTGCGCCGCGTGGTGGTGGCGATCACGGCATGCAATGGGCCGTCCTGGGCGGGCAGCGCGCCGGCGGTGATGACCAGGGTCGGTTGCGGCGAGGCGGGCAGGGCGATGCCACGCTCCGCCGGGCCGCGCGAGAGGGTGAGGCGAAGTGCGGCGCTCGTCAGGCCGTTGGCCGAGGCCGTCGCGGCGAGCGCGTGAGCCAACCCCGCATCGGCGGCATCAAGCGGAATGCCAAGAGCCGCCGCCCCGGCCCGCAGGCGGCGGAGGTGGCGCGCGATATGCACGACGGCGCCGTCGGCGAGACGCATCGTCTCGAACAGCCCGTCGCCGAGTGTGAACGCGCGGTCCGAGGGCGCTATACGGGCCACGTCGTCGGCCATCGGCGCGCCGTTCAGCCAGACTATCATGGCGGCGGCCCGAAGGCGGCGAGCAATGGCCGCAGTTTGGTCAGCATCTCCTCGTACTCCGCATCCGGGTCGGAGTCGGCGGTGATCGCCCCACCCGCCTGCGCCACGATGCGTTCCCGCGTCAGTACCAGGGTGCGGATGACGATGCTGCTGTCCATGGCGCCATCGAAGCCGATCCAGGCGATGGCGCCGCAGTAGGGGCCGCGCGTGGACACCTCCAACTCGTCGATGACCTCCATCGCCCGCGGCTTCGGCGCCCCCGTCACCGAGCCGCCGGGAAAGGTCGCGCGCAACAGGTCTATGGCGGTCAGGCCGGGACGCAGCGTGGCCTCGACGGCGGAGACGAGCTGGTGGACGGCGGCGAAGCTCTCCACCTCGCAGAATACCGGGACGCGCACGCTGCCGATCCGCGCCACACGGCCCAGATCGTTGCGCATAAGGTCGACGATCATCAGGTTCTCCGCGCGGTCCTTGTCGCTGTCGGCCAGTTCCCGCCGCAGCGCGTCGTCGATGGCGGGGTCGGCGTGACGCGGCCGGGTGCCCTTGATCGGGCGGGTCTCGATCCGGCCCGCACCGTCCAGCCGCAGGAAACGCTCCGGCGAGGCGCTGACGATGGCGAGGCCGGGGCCACATTGCAGCAACGCCGCGAACGGCGCCGGATTGTGCGCGCACAGCGCCCGCAGCACCGTCGTCGCCTGCAGGCCGGGCGGCCTGGGTGCCACGTGGCGCGCGGTGAGGTTGGCCTGGAAAATGTCGCCGGCGCGGATGTACTCGATGGCCCGTTCGACCATCGCCACATAGGCGGCGCGGTCGAGGTCGGGCCGCCATGCGACGGCGGGCATTGCCGTATCGTCCGCTGGCGTTGCCGTGTCCAGGCGATGCGCAACGGCGGTGGCGCGTGCGGTGGCGCGCGCGGATCGCCGCACCGGGTCGGTTTCGGGGAAGCCGGACGACAGCAGCCAGCAGCGCCGCTCCAGATGATCGAAACCGAGCACCACGTCGTAGAACGCCACCGACATGTCCGGCACGCCAGGATCGCCCTCATGCCGCGCCGGCAGCCGTTCCAGGCACCGCGCCAGCCCATAGCCGAGGAAGCCCACCACGCCGCCGCCGAACGGCACCGGCGCGGCATCCGCTCGCATGGGAAAGCGCGCCAGTTCGCGGCGCAAGGCCTCGAACGGGTCGCCCACGATTGGCCGGCCATCGAGCATCGCCACGCCGTCTGTCGCCTCTAGCACCTGGAACGGCTCGACGCACAGATAGCTGTGGCGGCTGCGCGCACTGGCTGGCCCCTGGCTGTGCAGCAGCGCCACATGCTCCGCTCCCGCCCAGGCGGCAAGGCAGGCCTGTGGCTCACGCCAGGCGATCTCGCACAGATGCGGTGGTGGTGGAATGGCGAGGCTCATGTCCGGTCTTGCAGGCGTGTCGCGGTCGTTTGCACGGCCCGGCAAGGTGATACAAGGTCGCGCCGAGCAGCTTTGGAGCCGATATGACGAGATTGCGCGCGGTGGCCCGCGACGCGCCGATCCTGACCGGGACCGTACTGCTCTGGTTTGGCGCCGATCGGCAATCGTCGCATTCTGGGCTGGCGCAGGTGCGCGACGTGCCAGGCTTGCCGGCCTGATGGCCACATTTGGCCCGTGGATCGGCTACACGGTTCGCGGGCTGGTGGTCGGCAACATCTATGCCCTGCTGGCGATCGGGGTGACGCTGATCTTCGGGGTCGCCCGGCTCATCAATTTCGCCCACGGCTCGGTGTTCACCGTCGGCGCCTATGTCGGATGGGTGTGCGTGGCCCGGCTGCACTGGCCGCTGGCGCTGGCGGCGTTGGCGGTGATGGCGGCCACCGGCCTGCTCGGCGCCGCCATCGAGCGGTTCGGCACCAGGCCGTTGCAGGGCGCATCGCGCGTGGCGCCGTTGCTGGCCACCATCGGCATCGGCCTGATCCTCGACCAGACCATCCAACTGGTGTTCTCGCCCGACCCGCGCGCGCTGCCCAGCCCGCTGCCGGCGTGGCGCATCGCGGTCGGCGGCGGCAGCATCGGGGCACTCGACCTGCTGATCGCGGCGGTGGGCATCGCCAGCACGGCGGCGCTGTATGTGTTCCTGCGCTTCAGCAAGCTCGGTTGGGCGGTGCGCGCGACCGCGCAGGACAGCGAGGCGGCGCGGCAGATGGGCGTCGACACCGACCGGGTCAACACCGGGGTGTTCGCCATCGCCTCGGCGTTGGGCGGCCTCGCCGGCCTGCTGATCGGCATGTATTACAATGGCATCGAGCCCGGACTGAGCTTCCAGGCGACGTTGAAGGGGATCGTCGCCGCCATGCTCGGTGGCCTCGGCAGACTGCCGGGCGCGGTCGCGGGCGGGCTGCTGCTGGGGCTGGCCGAGAGCTATGGCGTGGCGCTGTTCGGCGCCACCTACCGCAACCTGTTTGCCTTCGTGATCCTGGTGCTGGTACTGGTGCTGCGGCCGGGCGGGCTGTTCGGGGACCGCGAGCGCGCGGCCGAGCCACTCACCGCCAGCTTCGTGGCACGCGGCGGCGTGGTGCGGTTGCCGCGCTGGCTGGTGGGCGTGGCGCTGGCCGCCGCCGTCCTGCTGCCGCTGGCGAACGCGCCATACCTGACACAGGTCGGCACCAACGCGCTGCTGTATGCGATGCTGGCGTTGAGCCTGACGCTGGTGGCCGGGACGGCGGGGCAGATATCGCTGGGTCACGCGGCGTTGCTGGCCATCGGCGCCTATGTCTCAGCATTGCTGGCGCTGGACCTGGGCTGGCCGGTGGCCGCCACCATCCCGCTCGGCGGCATCGGCGCATCGGTCATCGGCACCATCATGGTGTATCCGGCGTTCCGCATGCAGGGGCATTATGTCTCCGTCACCACGCTGGCGGTGGGCGAGATCGTCGGCCTGACGATTCTCAACTGGACCAGCCTCACCGGCGGCAGCATGGGTCTGGCCGGCATCCCGCCGCTGGCGCTGTTCGGCTACGAGTTCGCCTCCGCCGCCAGCGTCTATTGGCTGTCGCTCGCCATCGTCGCGGTGCTGGCGTCGCTGCAACTGCGCCTGCTCGGGTCGCATCTTGGCCGGTCCTGGCGCGCGGTGCGCGACGACGGGGTGGCGGCGCGCGCCTATGGCTTGGCGCCAGGCCGCTACCGCGCCATGGCGTTCGCGTGCGGGGCGTTCGGCGCCGGGGTGTCGGGGGCGATCAGCGCGCATCTGTTCTCCTACATCAACCACGAGACGTTCGGCGCATCGGTGTCGATCCTGGCGCTGACCATCGTCATCCTCGGCGGACTGGGCAACGTGGCCGGCGCGGTGCTGGGGTCGGTGCTGCTGGTGGGGCTGCCGGAGCTGTTTCGCGGCCTCGCCGAGTACCGCGTGCTGATTTACGGCGTCACGTTGCTGCTGCTGATCCGCTTCCGGCCACAGGGCCTGCTGGGCACGGCATGACCGCGCTGCTGCTGCACGCGACCGGCATTGTTCGGCGGTTCGGCGGCGCGCAGGCGCTGCGCGGGGTCGACCTGTCCGTCGCCGAGGGCGAGGTGGTCGGGATCATCGGCCCGAATGGCGCCGGCAAGACCACGCTGTTCAACGTGCTGAGCGGGTCGGAGCGCGCCGATTCGGGCCAGATTGCCTTTGCCGGCGTCGACGTGACCGGCTGGACGCCGGAGCGGGCGGCGGCGTGCGGGCTGGCGCGGACGTTCCAGCACGGTCGCGTGTTCGCCAACCTCAGCGTGCTCGACAACGTGCTGGTCGGCGCGCACGCGCGGCTGCGGGCGGTGCGCGCGCTGGCCGCCGTCCCGGTGCTGGGGGCCGCATTGGAGGTATTGCTGGCCCTGGTCAGGCCAGCTTCCGTGCGAGCGGAGGAGGCGGGTCTGCGGGCCGATGCGCGCGAATTGCTGGCGTTGTTCGGCGAGCTTCTGTCGCCACGCGCGGACCATCCGGCCCACAGCCTGTCGTGCGCCAATCGCCGTCGCCTGGAGATCGCCCGCGCACTGGCGATGCGTCCGCGCCTGCTGCTGCTGGACGAGCCGACCGCCGGCATGAACGAGACCGAGACCATGGAGATGCAGGCTGTGCTGGCGCGGCTGAAGCTGGGGGGCCAAGCTATCCTGCTGATCGAACATAAGCTGGAACTGGTCATGCGGCTGTGCGACCGGGTGGTGGTGATGGACGAGGGGGCCGTCATCGCCCAGGGGCCGCCGGAACAGGTGCGGCGCGATCAGGGGGTGATCGCGGCCTATCTCGGCGGCGATGATACCGGCCATGGCGATGCTGGGACGTTGGTGGCGTGAGCGACGTGCTGCTGGCCCTGCGCGGCGTCGATGCGTTCTACAATCCGGTGCAGGCGCTCTCGGGCGTAAGCCTGGAGGTGCGGCGCGGGCAGGTCGTCTGCCTGCTCGGCGGCAACGCCAGCGGCAAGTCGACGACGATGAGGACGGTGCTTGGCCTGTTGCGGCCACGCGCCGGGCAGGTGCCGCGACGGGCGCGACATCTCCGGACTGCCGACGGCGGCAGTGATCAGGCGCGGCATCGCCTCGGTGCCAGAGGCGCGGCGGCTGTTCCTGGCCATGACCGTGCGGGAGAACATGCTGATGGGCGCCTATGCCCGCCGCGACCCCGCCGGCGTGTCGCGCGACCTTGCGCGGATGCTGGCGCTGTTTCCCCGGCTGGGGGAGCGGCTGGGCCAGCGCGCCGGCACGCTCTCGGGCGGCGAGTAGCAAATAGTGGCGATGGCGCGTGCGCTGATGGGCCGTCCCAGGCTGATCTGCATGGACGAGCCGACCATGGGTTGTCGCCGCTGTATGTGGACCATGTGCTTGCGTTGACTCGCGACATCAACGCCGGGGGCGTCACCATATTCATAGTCGCGCAAAACGCCTCGCTCGCGCTGCGCATCGCCCCCCACGCCTATATGCTACAGAGCGGGCGCATGGTGCTGTCGGACCCGGCCGAAGCATTGGCACATAACCCACGCATCCGCGCGCCTAGCTGGGGGCATGGTCCGGTAACTGGCAGCCAGACCGTGAGACCTGGATACTACGGGGCAGTGGGCGGGTTTGGCGGCAACCGGCCATTGGCCAACAGGTTGCCGACGACGCGGCGCACATCCCGCAGCGACGGCCATTCACTGCCATTCAGTTCACGGACGCGCGGATCGACCGCCACAAATCTGTAATTGCCGGAGTAGTTCACTGCGGCGCCAGCAAAAATTCCCGCCACTTCGATGACATGTGAGCTAATCATCATGGGTCTTTTCATGTTGGGACACCAATAAGTCAGTGTCACATACTGTCGTTGCACATTGGAGTGCGGGTTTAAGCCGATGCCGAACGGGATGCCCTGTTGCAGACAATTATCGCGTGGCTATTATACATTGCAACGAGCTTGTCGCTTCAATCCGGTCACATCCTGGCGATTACGCGGGGCAGGCGATGCGCCGCTACTTCCGGCCGGCCAACTCCGTGATATGCGCCACGGCGTGATTGGGATCGTATGGCTTTGCCAGGAAAAGGCTGCCTGACGGCAGTTCGGAAATTTCGGGCTTCGCTTGTCCTGAAGCGATCAACAGTCCGATCCACGGCCAGTGGGTGCTGACATGGTGCGCCAGTTCAAGCCCGCTCATCGAGCCAGGCATGTGGATGTCGGTGAACAGGATGTGGATGTCGGCTGCCTGCGATTGCAGCGTGACCAGTGCTGCATCCGCATGCTCGGTTTCGATGACCGCGAATCCCGCCTCGGTCAGCGCGGCGACAGCCACCATACGGGTCAGCGGCTCATCCTCGGCGACGACGATGGTTTGTGTCGGTTGCACCATGGGACACATAAGCCGTTCAGGATGGCGAGAGTTCCGGTCAACTGACCGCCGCAAGGTGTTTTGGCGCTTGCGGATCACTGGCTTGAGATGGGTACAAAAAAGCAACTATGTTTGTATCGATCAGGAGTCTCCATGACGGATGATTTTCGCAAAGCCACCGCCGGCGTCTATGGGAAGCGTGCTCGACCTGGCGCGCGGATGGCGGCCGGGATGCCTGTTCGCGCCGCCGCCAACATGGCGGGCGACGTGTTCACGCTGTCGGTGGCCAACCACGGCGATCCTATCCCGCCTGAAGTGGTCGAACGGATGTTCCAGCCGTTCACGCGCGGGGCCACCACGCATGGTCAGTGAGGATGGGACTTGGGCTGTATCTCTGCTTGGAGATCGCTCAGGTTGAAAATCGCCTAGGCGCACGGCCGGCCCTAGTCTCGTTGCCCGCCGAACATGTTTCATATTTCGCATGCCGGCCAACCAAATAGCGCATGCGCCAGCTGGTTGAGCCAAACCGGCAGCTAACCGCGCGCTAAGGTGGCATCAGCGGGCGAATTTCATTTCGTGAGCAATCTCTCTAAGGTTTGTTCGCCTTCGACCCTGTTTCCGAACAGCAAAGTGCGTTCCCTGCGCGG
This sequence comes from Rhodospirillales bacterium, assembly GCA_043746535.1. Lineage (GTDB taxonomy): Bacteria > Pseudomonadota > Alphaproteobacteria > Acetobacterales > Acetobacteraceae > CAVRQM01. The sequence goes on along the minus strand of JAYTQW010000498.1, from coordinate 4,520 downwards.
AGCTGGTCGCGGCGACCGGCAGACGCCAGAGGGAAGATCATGAAACAACGTACGGCACTTGCGGCAGCGACCCTGCTCACCTTGCTGGCCGCAGGGTGCGCCAACTTTGGATCCCGGCGACCAGCGGCAGTCTCTGAATCCGGTCCCTGCACCGCCGGGGCACCCGGCGCGCCGGCCGCTGTGACCGGTGCGGGGCCGCTCGGCGGCAACACCACCTGCGCCGATCCTACCTCCGGCGGCGGCCAGAACGGCTCTAACGGAACCGGCGTCAACAATGGCGGCCAGGGTGGCGTGGCGACAGGTGGCACTTCCGCCGGTGCCGCCGCCGCCGGCGCCAACACCAGCACCACCGGCGCGGGCACCCAGTCCGGCGACGCGAGCAATGGCGCCACGGGCCTTACGGATGCACAGGGTCAAGGCGGCGGTGGCGGGAATGGCTCGGCTGGCTCGTCGGGTGGCAAAGGGTCCACTGCTGGCGGCGGCAGCAGCCACAACTAACGCGGCCAATGCTGCGAAGACATCTGGCCGCAACCGTCTGTGCGGGTGCGGCCAGGTGGCCTGTTCCCAGTTGTCTGGCGGATGAGGTGGGATTCGAACCCACGGAACGCTTGCACGTTCGGCGGTTTTCAAGACCGCTGCCTTAAACCGCTCGGCCACCCATCCAATGGTGGCAGCTTAACGCGGGCTCGGATCAGCCGCCATACCCCAGCGCCTCGACGGCAATCATGAAACCGAAGCCGGCGTTGTGGCTGGCGGTCTGGTTGCCGACATCCCGCACCTCTATCGGAGCGAGAGTTTCCGGTGCATCCTGCTGGAAAGTCACGGGCCATTGCTGGAACCACGACAAGTGAGCCTCTATAATCCCGTGCAGGACCACGACGATAAGATCCACAACCTGCGCTCGTATGCGGGGCGGCAGCCATGAAGCGCCTCGTCCTGGCCGCGATACTGTTTCTCATTCCGTCCGGTGCCGAAGCGCAGACCGCGAGCCAGCCGGCACCGACGGACACCCTGGTGGTGGCGCGGCGCGGCGGTGCCACGGTCACCAGCAACGATGTGCGCGACATGCTGGCCGCCGCCGACCCTGATCAGCGCCGCGCCCTCCTGGCCGACCCGCAATCGCTGCGCCGGCTGGTGCGCGACCGGCTGCTTGCCATGGCCGTGCTGGACGCGGCGCACGCCAAGCGGTGGGACACCAGGCCGGAGGTGATCTACCGTGGCGACCGCGCGCGGGAGGCGGCGGTGTCCGAGAGCTATATCGCCTCGATCACCCAGCCCGACCCGTCCTATCCGTCGGACGCCGAGTTGCAGGCGGCCTACGACGCCAACAAGGCCCGCCTCATGCTGCCGCGCCAGTACCGGCTGGCACAGATCTTCGCGGCGGTGCCGAGCGGCGCCACGCCGGCGGCGGACGCTGCGGCGCGGCGGCGGCTGACCGATGTCCGCACCCAGGTAATGAGGCAGAAAGCCGATTTCGCCGCTGTGGCACGCAGATCGTCGGACGACAAAGTTTCCGGGCCGAACGGCGGCGATCTCGGCTGGGTGCGTGAGGACCAGGTGATCCCGGCCTTGCGCTCGGTGGTGTCCGGGCTGGTCGAGGGCGGCATCTCCGACCCGATCCGGGTGACGGATGGCTGGCATCTGGTGCGCGTGGTCGCAACCAAGCCCGCCGCGCCGGCCACGCTGGCCGAGGCGCGCGAGTCGCTGGTGAAATCGCTGCGCCAGGATCGGCAGCAGCAGAACGCCCGCGCCTACCTGCAATCTCTGCTGACCGCGCAGCCGATCGAACTGAACGAGATCGCGCTGGCCGCCATGGCGAAGTAGCGTGTACGGTGTGTTGCTGGTTGTCCGTGCCGCAGACCCTGGCGGCAGTTGCGTCGGCGTGAGGCCGGCGAGCGCCAGTTCTACGACTGCCCTAACGACTCACTGGCACGGATCGTCGCTCGGGCGCATGTGCCGGCCGTGACCGGCGCCCTGGGTGCCGCATCGCCCACGCCGGCGGTCGGCGGCATCGACCAGACCGCCACGAGCAGCGCATGGGCGGCAATTCTGGCAAGTCCGTGTTGCCGCGACGCCCGCTGGTTCCAGTCTGTCCACCGCCGAGGCCGCCTCGGTAGCGCGGCCCGCGCCGGGGTTCCGAAACGCCGCGCGAAGCTGTATGGCTTGGGGCGACGAGCAGGGCGGGCAGCGTGATGTTTGGCAAATGGACCATGTTTCTCACGGGCGTCGGGCTGATGGCCGCGACGCTGGCCGCAAGCCCAGTGGCGGACGCGCAAGTGCAACCGTCGGCCTTGCCGCCGTTGGGGGGCAGCGTGCCTGCCGCCGTGAACCTGGCACTGGACGATGCCAGCATCTGGACCTTGCAGGACGAGAACGCCTCGCTGAGCAGCGCCAGCCTCACCGACCGCTACTACGTGAACGGGCTGCGGCTCGGCTATGCGTCCGACAACAACTCGGTGCCGGGCTGGGCACAGGGGATCGGGCGCGCGCTGTACGGCGAGGGCACGCAGCGGCTGACCTTCGACCTGACCCAGCAGATCTACACGCCGGCCGACGCCAACTCACGCAACCCGCCACGTGGCGACCGCCCCTACGCCGGTGTGTTGCTGGGCACGCTGGGCCTGGTGGAGGACACCGAGGGCGCGCGCAGCACAGTCGCGATCAGCCTGGGCGTGGTCGGGCCGGGGGCAGGGGGTGAGCAGATACAGAACGGCTTCCACGACCTGATCGGCCAGACCCACAACAACGGCTGGGGCACCCAGCTCCGCAACGAGCCGGCGTTCGAGTTCCTGACCGCGCGCACTTGGCGGGAGCCGCTGGCCGACTTCGCCGGGCTGGAGACCGACGCGCTGATCGACGCCTCCGCTGGCGTCGGCAACGTGCGCGTCTATGGCGAGGGCGGCTTGCAGTTCCGGCTCGGCCAGGGGTTGGCGTCCGATTACGGCACCGCGCGGCTGCGTCCCGGTCCATCCGGCGGCGACGCCTTCCACGCCACCCGTCCGTTCGCCTGGTATGTGTTCGCCGGCGCCGACGGACAGGGAGTGGCGCATGACATCACGCTCGACGGCAACACCTGGGAGAGCAGCCGCAGCGTCAAGTTGCGCCCGCTGGTCGCGGAGTTCGAGGGTGGGCTGGCGCTGATGGCGTTCGGGACGCGGCTGACCTACACGCATGTGTTGCAGACGCAGGAGTTCCAGCACCAGAAGGGCGGCCTGCATCAGTTCGGCTCGCTGGCGCTGTCGGTGCGGTTCTGATGCCGCTCTCCCGCCGCGCCCTGCTTGGCGTCGCGGCCCTGACGCCGCTGCCGGCGATGGCGGCCATAATTGGCAGCTTCGACGCATTCCTGGCCGGCGTCCGCACCGAGGCGCGCGCGCACGGTATCGCCGCCACGACACTCGACCATGCGCTGCGCGGTCTGCGTCCGAACCAGAAGGTAATCGATCTCGACCACCACCAGCCCGAGTTCCAGCTTACCTGGGACCAGTACCGCAGCCGCATCGTCTCCGACGCCAGGGTGCAGCGCGGCCGCGAGTTCTACGCCGCCAACCGCGCGGTGATGGGGAAGGTGGTGGCGCGCTATGGTGTCCCGGCCGGCATCGTCATGGGCATCTGGGGGCTGGAATCCGACTATGGCCGCGCCACCGGCGGCTTCAACGTGATCGAGGCGCTGGCCACCCTGTCCTGGGAGGGTCGCCGCGCCGCGTTCTTCCGCAGCGAACTGATGGATGCGCTGCGCATCCTGGACCATGGCGACATCAGCTTCGCGCAGATGACCGGAAGCTATGCCGGGGCGATGGGCCAGACCCAGTTCATGCCGGACAGCTTCCTCAAATACGCGGTGGACTGGAGCGGCACCGGGCGGCGCGACATCTGGGGCGACCTCGGCTGCGTGTTCGCCTCCACCGCCAACTACCTGGCGCGCGAGGGCTGGCAGGCCGGCCTGCCATGGGGCCAGCGCGTTATCCCGCCGGCCGGGCTGAACCCATACATGATCGGCCGCGAGCATCGCCGGCCGCCTGCCGAGTGGGCGCGCATGGGCGTGCGCGGCGCCGATGGCCGCCCGCTGCGCGCGGGTGGCGCGGCGGCGCTGCTGCTGCCCGGCGGCGAGAGCGAGAGCGGCGAGGCCTATCTGGTCTATCATCCCAATTTCCAGGCGATCCGACGCTACAACCCGTCCGACTTCTATTGCATCTGCGTCGGCCTCATCGGTGATCTGGTGACTGCTTGAGGGCATGGCTGGCGCTGGTCATGCCGTTGGCAGTGGCCGGCTGCGGCCTGCGGCACCGGCATCCTTTGCCGGCGACCGAGGCCCATTACGAGGTTGGCGAGGCGTACCAGGCCGGCGGCATCTATCGCTACCCGCATACGCAGTTCGACTACGACGCCACCGGGCTGGCCACCGTCATCATGGCGCACGCGCCGCTTACCGCAGATGGCGAGGCGTATGACGCGACCGCGTTGGTCGGCGCGCACCAGACGCTGCAACTGCCGGCCATCGTGCGGGTCACCAACCTGGAGAG
>JAYTQW010000497.1:0-2397 GCA_043746535.1 Rhodospirillales bacterium | reverse complement strand
GCCTGCTCGGGCTGGTCGATGTGCGCGACATCCGCCCCGATCCGGTGGCGCTGGATGACGAGGACCCGATCGGCAACCTGCACGAGTTCGACGCCGACGGCTGTTGCGCGGTGCGCAAGGTGGCGCCGCTGGCGCGGGCATTGCACGGTTTCGAGGCGTGGATCAGCGGGCGCAAGCGGCACCAGGCCTCGACCCGGACCGCGCTGGCGTTCATCGAGCCGGACCAGGGCCGCTGGAAGATCAACCCGCTGGCCGATTGGACGCCCGCGCGCATCGCCGCCGAGCATCGCCGCCGCAACCTGCCGACGCATCCCCTGGTCGCCGCCGGCTACCCCTCGATCGGCTGCGCGCCCTGCACCCGTCCGGTGGCGCCGGGAGAGAGTGCCCGCGCCGGCCGCTGGGCGGGCCTGACCAAGACCGAATGCGGTATCCACCGCGCGCCCGCCGGCGGGTTCGTGCCGGCTCACGCCTGACATCTTGATTCGCAATGGCCACGCTTGAACGCTCGATCCGCAATGGATTGAATCTGCGCGGCGCTGGCCGCATATCCACGCCATCCTGAGACAATTCGGATGGCAGACACATGAGTGACGACACCGCGACCGCCGCACAGGTCGAGAAGCACGATTTTGGCGCCGAGGTCGGACGGCTGCTCGACCTGGTGGTGCATTCGCTCTACTCGGAACGCGAGATATTCCTGCGCGAGCTGGTCGCCAACGCGGCCGACGCCACCGACCGCCGCCGGTTCGAGAGCCTGACCAACCCGGCGTTGGCGCTGCCCGCCGAGGCCCGCGTGCGCATCGTGCCGGACGCGGCGGCGCGCACGCTCAGCATCGGCGACGACGGCGTCGGCATGACGCGCGAGGAGATGATCTCCAACCTCGGCACCATCGCCCGCTCCGGCACGCGCGCGTTCGGGCAGTCCCTGGAAGCCGCCAAGCCGGAGGACCGCCCCAGCCTGATCGGCCAGTTCGGCGTTGGCTTCTACTCCGCCTTCATGGTCGCCGACCGGGTGGAGGTGACGTCGCGCAAGGTGGGCGCCGAGGACGCCTGGACCTGGGCCAGCGAGGGCGCCGGCGCGTTCACCATGGCGCCGTCCACGCGCGAGACGGCGGGCACCACCATCGTGCTGCACATGAAGGCGGACGCGGCGGAATACCTGGAGCCGACCCGCATCGAGACGGTGGTGCGCAAATGGGCCGACCATGTCACGCTGCCGATCACCATCGCCCGCGACGGACGCGACGAGCCGGCCAACGAGGGCACGGCGATTTGGCGCAAGCCCAAGTCGGAACTGACCGAGGCCGACTACGAGAACTTCTACCGCCACCTCGGCAACTACTTCGGCAAGCCGTGGGCCACGCTGCACTGGCGCGCGGAAGGGGCGATGGAGTTCTCGGCGCTGCTGTTCATCCCCGACAGCAAGCCGTTCATGCCGGTCGAGGAGGAGCGTGTCTCCAAGCTCCGGCTGCATGTGCGGCGCATGTTCATCACCGACGAGGCCGGGCTGTTGCCGCCGTGGCTGCGCTTCGTGCAGGGCGTGGTGGACACCGAGGACCTGCCGCTCAACGTCTCGCGTGAGATGTTGCAGACCACGCCGGTGCTGGCGCGCATCCGCAAGGCGGTCACCAACCGCGTGCTGACGGAGCTGAAGGCCGCCGCCAAGGACGCCGAGAAGTATGCCCCGTTCTGGGACAATTTCGGCGCCGTCCTGAAGGAGGGCGTGTGGGAGGACAGCGAGCACCGGGCCGAGCTGGCGCCGCTGCTGCGCATGAAGTCGTCCGCCGTCGAGGGCTGGACCACGCTGCCCGACTATGTGGGCCGGATGCGAGAGGGCCAGGAGGCGATCTACTTCCTGGCCGGCGAGAATGCCGCCGCATTGGCCAGGTCCGCGCAGTTGGAGGGATTCCGCGCGCGCGGCGTGGAGGTGTTGCTGTTCGAGGACCCGATCGACGCCTTCTGGCCGGAGCGGCTGGCCAATTTCGGCGACAAGCCGCTGCGCAGCGTCACCCAGGGCCATGCCGACCTGTCCAAGCTGCCGCCCGCCGCCGCGCCCGAGGGCGAGGCGGCCGATATGACCGCGTTGCTGGCGGCGTTGAAGGCGGCGCTGGGCGAGGCGGTGTCGGACGTGCGCGCCACCGACCGGCTGGTGGACAGTGCCGTGGTGCTGGCGGCCAGCGGCGGCGGCCCCGACCTGCAAATGCAGCGGCTGCTGCGCCGCTCCGGGCGGGCTGGCTTCGAGGCGGCGCCGGTGCTGGAGATCAACCCGCGCCACAAGCTGATCGTCGCCCTGGCCGCGCGCTCCGGCGACCTCGCCGGGCCGGCCAGCATGTTGTTCGATCTCGCCCGCATCCAGGATGGCGAGCGCCCGGTCGACCCGGCCGGCTTTGCCCGCCG
>JAYTQW010000496.1:0-3505 GCA_043746535.1 Rhodospirillales bacterium | reverse complement strand
TCAGTGCCGCCAGAACTCATCTCGGCCCAGTCGCCGGCGCCATGGAGTCTATCCCAGACTCCAAGTGTGACCGCCCAGGTAGCCCAGCCCGCGACCGCCAGCAGCACCGAAGCCGTGCCATGACCACGGTGCAACCGGCGGCCCAGGACCGCCAATGGAACGCAGGCCAACGTCGCGGCCAGGCCCCAGCCCAGTCCGGGCCTGAGGACGGCGGGGCCGATGTCGAGCCGCAGGACAATCTGGGGCACACTGGCTGCGGCGAGGATGCCGAACACGGCCAGGCCCTCCATCCACCTGCCCTGGACCCGTCCGCCCGGCAGCAACCCGCGTCCCAGGCCAAATGCCAGCAGCGCCACCGCCGGCAGCCATGCCAGCGCCATCACCGGGTCGTGCGCGGTCGCCATGTCGATGCTGGGCAAGGCCACCGCATACGCCGCAATCGCACCGAACTGCCATCCGAGCGCCGCCAGCCCGGATCGCGTCACCAGCAGCATGAACGGCGTGCATACCAGCATCCAGAGCAGCATCGCCTGCCACGCCGTGCCACCGAGTTGGTACACCTGGCCGATCAGCGCCACGCCCGACAGGACCAGGCCGAACAGCAACAGCGCCAGCAACTCGCGGGTGCGGGGCCGATCCGCTCGCCAGGCGGCGAATAGCGCCACAGCGACAAGGCTATCGAGTGTCAGGTGGCCGCCGATCTTGACGCTGCCCGGAATGCCGCCCCAGTTGGCCGCGACCAGCGCCACCACGCCAAGCGCCACGGCGAACACGCCCATGCCCGCCAGCGCCCACAGCCAGACCGGCCTCGCATGGGCAGCCTCCCACGCGCGGATGCCGTCGCGGGCGGCATCGTCGAGTAACCCCGCGCCGTGCCACCGGTCGAGGTTGCGGTTCACGAACACCGGCGGGCAATCACGCTAGAGCCGCGATGGCAGGGTCGTGCGGCTCAGACGTGGAAACTCTCTCCACAGCCGCAGCGCCCCTTCTCGTTCGGGTTGCGGAAGGTGAATCCCGAGGTCAGCGTGGTACTCTCGTAGTCCATCACCGTGCCGATCAGGAACAGGCTGGCCTTGCGGTCGACGACGACGGACAGGCCGTGATCCGTCACCACCTCGTCGCCCGGACCCGGGGCTGCGATCCAGTCCATGTCATAGGACAAGCCGGAGCAGCCCTTGGTGCCGACGCTGATGCGCAGCTTCATGCCCGCCTGGCCACCCTCGTAGAGCAGGCGCAACCGCTCGGCGGCGGTCTCGGTCAACTGCATCAGCGGCGGCAACGCGCGGCGGACGCGAGCGGCGGGAACAGCGGGAGCGGTGCTTTCGGACATGATTGATACCTTATGCCGGGCTAGAACATATTCAATGCGAGACGGGCGTCCTCGGTCATGCGGCTCTGGTCCCAGGGTGGGTCCCACACCGTCACCACCTCGCAACCTGACACGCCGTCCACCGCCATCACCGCCTGCTGCACCTGTTCCGGCAATTCCTGCGCGCTTGGGCAGCCGGGAGCGGTCAGCGTCATCTCGATCTTCACACGGTTGTCGTCGCCAATCTCGATGGCGTAGATCAGGCCAAGTTCGTAGATGTTCACCGGAATCTCCGGGTCATAGACCGAGGCGCAGGCGCCGATCACGGCATCCTCGCTGGGTTTGGCCAGGGTCTCGCCGTCCGGCGTCCAGGCGCCGTGAACCGGGGGATGGTCGATGGGGGCATCGTTCATGGCATCACTCACTGATTATCGCCGTGCTGGCCGACAAGGCATCGACCAAGGCCGCCCAGGGCAGCGTCGCGCATTTCACCCGCGACGGGTAGTCGTGGACACCGGCCAGCGGCAGCAGCGCCGCCATATCCGCAGCCGCCACGCCGGTTCTGGCCATCTCGCCGAAGCGGGCCGCCAGAGCCTGCGCCGCCGGCGCATCCAGCCCCGCCACCGCGTCCACCATCAGGTCGGCGGACGCGACGCTGATGGCGCAGCCGCGCGCCTCGAAACCGACCTCGCCGATGCTGCCATCGGCCTCGCGGCGCACGAACACCTGGCAACGGTCGCCGCACATCGGGTTGTCGCCGCGCGCGGTGGCGTCGAACGCGGCCAGACGCTGGCCGTGACGTGGCCGCCGCCCACGCGCCAATATCGTCTCCTGATAAAGGTCGCGCAGGTCGTCGAACATCAGGCGAAGAACACCCGCACGCGCTCCAGCGTCGCGGCCAGCTTGTCGATCTCGGCCAGCGTCGTGTAGATGCCGAAGCTGGCCCGCGCCGTGCTTTCCAGCCCGAGCCGGTGCATCAGCGGCTCGGCGCAATGATGCCCGGCGCGGATGGCGATGCCCTCCCGGTCCAGCAGCGTCGCCACGTCGTGCGCGTGCGCGCCGGCCAGGGTGAAGCTGATGACGCCACCGCGATCCTGCGCCTGCCCGATGATGCGCAGGCCCTCGATGGTGGACAGCCGGGCCAGCGCGTGGTCGGTCAACGCCGCCTCGTGCGCCGAGATGGCGTCGTAGCCGATGCGCTCGACGAAGTGGATTGCCGCCTCCAGGCCGATGCCCTCGATGATGGCGGGGGTGCCGGCCTCGAACTTGTGCGGCGCCCGCGCCCAGGTGCTGCGCTCATAGGTGACGGAGGAGATCATGTCGCCGCCGCCCATGAACGGCGGCATCGCATCGAGCAGTTCGGCGCGGCCCCACAGCACGCCGATGCCGGTCGGGCCGTACAGCTTATGGCCGGTAAAGCAGTAGAAATCGGCGTCCAGCGCCTGCACGTCGACCCGGCGATGCACCACCGCCTGACTGCCGTCGAACAGGATGCGGGCGCCATACTGGTGCGCCAGCGCCGACAGCCGCTCGGCCGGGGTGTAGGTGCCGAACACGTTGGACATATGGGTGATCGCGACCAGCCCCACGCGGCGGTCGGACAGCAGCGCCTCGTAGGCAGCCATGTCCAACTCGCCCGCCTCGGTCACCGGCGCCACCCGCAGCTCGATGCCGTGCGCGTCGCGCAGCATCTGCCACGGCACCAGGTTGGAGTGGTGCTCCATCTGCGACACCAGCACCGCCTGACCCGGCTTCAGCACGCCGCGCCCGTAGCTGTGCGCCACCAGGTTGATCGCCTCGGTGCTGTTGCGCACGAACACGATCTCGCTGCGGTCGCGCGCGTGCAGCAGGCGGGCGCTGGCGTCGCGCGCGGCCTCATAGGCGTCGGTGGTGCGCTCGCTCATCCAGTGCAGGCCGCGATGGACGTTGGCGTACTGCGTCTCCATGCAGTTCACCATGGCGTCGATTACCACGCGCGGCTTCTGCGCGGAGGCGGCGCTATCGAGGAACACGAGAGGCTTGCTGCGAACCGTCTGCGACAGGATCGGGAAGTCGGCCCGGATGCGCGCGATGTCGAAGCCGGGAGCGGGGAATGCGTCGTTCATGGGTGTTGCCCTTGCCACCATGCCTCGATCGCGTTCTCCATCAGGGCGCGGGTCTCGTCATGGGTGATTGGATCGAGTGCCTCGGCGCAGA
>JAYTQW010000495.1:0-4162 GCA_043746535.1 Rhodospirillales bacterium | reverse complement strand
ATCCCGCGCGCCACCAGCATCTCCGCGATCTGCACCGCGTTCAGTGCCGCGCCCTTGCGCAGGTTGTCGGACACGCACCAGAACGCCAGGCCGTTGGCGACCGTGGGATCGAGCCGCACCCGGCTGACGAAGGTCGCGTCCTCGCCCTGCGCATCCAGCGGCGTCACGTAGCCGCCGTCCTCGGGGCTGTCGATCAGTTGCACGCCGGGGGCGTCGCGCAACGCGTCGCGGGCCTCCTCGACGCTCACTGGCCGCTCGAACTCGACGTTGACCGCCTCGCTGTGGCCGATGAACACCGGCACGCGCACGCAGGTGGCGAACAGCCTGATGTCGGGATCGAGGATCTTGCGCGTCTCCACCGCCATCTTCCATTCCTCCCTGGTGACGCCGTCATCCATGAACTTGTCGATGTGCGGGATCACGTTGAAGGCGATCGGCTTGGTGAACTGCTCGATGCGCGGCGGATCGTTGACGAAGCTGCCCTTGGTCTGGTTGTGCAGCTCCTCCATGCCCTCCTTGCCGGCGCCGGACACGCTCTGGTAGGTCGAGACCACCACGCGCCGCACGCGGAAGCGGTCGTGCAGCGGCTTCAGCGCCACCACCAACTGGATGGTCGAGCAGTTCGGGTTGGCGATGATGCCGCGCGGGATGCGGGCCAGCGCCTGCGGGTTCACCTCCGGCACCACCAGCGGCACGTTGTGCTCCATGCGGAACTGGCTGGTGTTGTCGATGACGATGCAGCCGGCGGCGGCGGCGCGCGGGGCATGGACCGCCGAGATCGCGGCCCCTGGGCTGAACAGGCCGAGGTCGGTGCCGGCGAAGTCGTAGGTGTCGAGGTTGCGCACCTTCAACACCGTCTTCTCGCCGAACGAGATTTCCGCGCCGACCGAGCGCGCGGAGGCCAGCGCCACCACCTCGCTGACCGGGAAGCCGCGCTCGAACAGCGTCTTGATGATCTCGCGGCCGACCGCCCCAGTGGCTCCGACGACCGCGACCTTGTAGGCCATCTCACTCTCCATGCTCTGAAATCCGCTCACCAGCGGCTAAACCGGCGCTGTGCGGCGCACAAGCGCCGAGTGCGCAATCCAGCCAGTTAGAGCATCATCCGACCGAACGGGATCACCCGTCGGATAAAGATGCTCACTAAAACAAAGACCTAGAGCATTTTCCGTGCGCCTATCGGCGCGGATCATGCTCTAGTCGTCCAGCCGCAGCACGATCATGCCATTCTCGACCCGCACCGAGACGCTGGCGTAGTCGGGAAGGTGGTGCTCGGCATCCAGCGCCCCCGCCGCCAGCGTGGTGGTCAGCGCCAGCACCCGCGCGCCGGCGGCCCGCCCCGCCGCCAGCCCGGCCGGCGCATCCTCCAGCACCAGGCAGTCGCCCGGCGCCAGGCCCAGTTGCCGCGCCCCGGCCAGGTAGCCCTCGGGATGCGGCTTGCCGGCCACCACGTCGTCGGCGGACACCAGCACCTCCGGCACCGGCAGCCCGGCCGCCCGGATGCGCGCCAACGCCAGCTCGCGCTGGGCGGAGGTGACCACGCCCCAGCTTCCCGCCGGCAACCGGCGCAGCAGCGCGCCGGCACCGCGCACCTCGACGATGCCGTCTAGCTCGGCCAGCTCCTCGGCGCCCAGCAGCACCGCCTCGGCCTCCGCATCCAGGCCCAGATGCGGGTACAGCCGCACCGTCTCGATGCTGCGGCGGCCGTGCTGCACACGCATCAGCTCCTCGGGGTCGAGGCCGTGCCGGGCCGCCCAGCGGCGCCACATGCCGGCCACCACCGCCTCGCTGTCGACCAGCGTGCCATCCATGTCGAACAGCAGCCCGCGCACCCGCACCTCATCGCCTGGCCGCATCATCGTCGCTCCACTTCATTGCGAGGCGGTGATAGCGTGCCCGGCATGGACGATACAAACAACGCGCCCGGCTGGCCGGGGACCGAGCCGCACTGGACCTCCAGCGACAAGAGCGGGGTCGGCACCGCGCTGTCGCCACTGAGCCGGGTGTGGTTCACCATCAGCCACGGCATCCTGAACGAGATCTACTACCCGCGCGTCGACCAGGCCTGCACCCGCGACTTCGGGCTGGTCGTCACCGACGGCCAGCCCGGCGGCTTCTTCGCCGAGGAGAAGCGCGACACCACCGGCACCGTCGCCACCATCGAGGATGGCGTGCCGGCCTACCTGCTCATCAACACCTGCCGCCAGGGCCGCTTCGTGATCGAAAAGCGGGTGCTGACCGACCCGCGCCACGACGTCGTGCTGCAACGCATCACGTTCCGCGACACCCAGCCCGCCGGCTCGCAGCCGTTGCGGCTGTTCGCGCTGCTGTCGCCGCATCTGGTCAATGGCGGCGCGCACAACACCGCCTGGGTGGCCGACTACAAGGGCGTGGAGATGGTCGCCGCCGCCGGCGATGGCAGCGTGCTGGCGATGGCCTGCTCGCAGGGCTGGCTGGCCCGCTCGGTCGGCTTCGTCGCCAGCAGCGATGGCTGGCAGGTGCTGCGCCGGCATGGCGAACTGGCCGAGCGGTATGGCCGCGCCGCCGATGGCAACGTGGCGCTCTGCGCGGAGATCGACCTGCGCCCCGGCCGCGAGTTCGTGCTGGCGCTGGCGTTCGGCCGCGCCTGGGGCGAGACCGCGTTCCGCGCCCGCGCCGCCCTGCAACACAATTTCGCGGCCACCGAGACGGCCTATGTCGAGAGTTGGCGCAACTGGCAGGCCGGGCTGCGGCCGTTGCGCGGCGCCACCCGCAGCCACGACACCTACCGCATCAGCACCGCCGTGCTGCGCGCGCACGAGACGCCGAACTTCCCCGGCGGCCTGATCGCCAGCATGTCGATCCCCTGGGGCGCCAGCAAGGGCGACGACGACCTCGGCGGCTACCACCTGGTATGGCCGCGCGACCTGGTGGAGACGGCGGGCGGGCTGCTCGCCGCCGGGGCGCTGGCCGATGCCCGCCGCGTGCTCGACTACCTGCGCGCGACGCAGGAGGCCAACGGCGGCTGGCCGCAGAACTGCTGGCTGGACGGACTTCCGTACTGGCGCGGCGTCCAGTTGGACGAGTGCGCCTTCCCCATCCTGCTGGTCGAGATGGCGCACCGGCACGGCGCCATCTCGGAGGCGGAGGTGGCCGACTACTGGCCGATGGCGCGCGCCGCCGCCGCCTACGTTTTGCGCTCCGGCCCGGTCACGGCGCAGGACCGGTGGGAGGAGGACGGCGGCTACTCGCCGTTCACCCTGGCGGTCGAGGTCGCCGCCCTGCTGGTCGCCGCCGACCTCGCCATGCGCGCCGCCGACCCGGCGCTGGCGACCGTTCTGCGCGACACCGCCGATGCCTGGAACGCCGCCATCGAGGACTGGTGCTTCGCGCGCGGCACCCCGCTCGCCGCCGCCGCCGGGGTGGATGGCCACTATGTCCGCATCAGCCCGAGCCGCGAGGGCCACGCCTCGGCGGCGCTCGACGGCATCGTGGCGATCAAGAACCGCGACGCCGGCTCCACCAACCACCCGGCCAGCGCCATCGTCAGCCCGGACGCGCTGGCGCTGGTGCGGTTCGGGCTGCGCGCCGCGAACGACCCGCGCATCCTGGCGACGGTCGCCGTGATCGACCGTGCGCTGCGCCGCGAGCTGCCGGGCGGGCCGTGCTGGTACCGCTACAATTTCGACGGCTACGGCGAGCACGCCGACGGCAGCCCGTTCGACGGCACCGGCATCGGCCGGCTGTGGCCGCTGATGACCGGCGAGCGCGCGCATTACGAACTCGCCGCCGGGCGCCCGGACGAGGCGCGGCGGCTGCTGGCGACCCTGGAGGCGCTGACCAGCGACGGCTTCATGATCCCCGAGCAGGTCTGGGACGCCGATCCACTGCCAGGACGCGAACTGGCACCGGGCAGGCCGACCGGCTCCGCCATGCCGCTGGTCTGGGCCCATGCCGAACACATCAAGCTGTGCCGCTCGCTGGCCGATGGCGGCGTATTCGACATGCCGCCGCACACCGTCCGCCGCTACCAGGTCGAACGGGTGGCGGCCCAGGTGCAACCATGGCGCCCGGACTGGCGCGCGGACACCATGCCCGCCGGCCGCCGCCTGCGCCTCGACCTGCCGCAGGCCGGCCAGGTGACATGGCGCATCGACGGCGTGGAACAGCCGCCAGTGGCCAC